>SLBH01000389.1 GCA_007126415.1 Spirochaetales bacterium | reverse complement strand
CTCGGAGTGGAGTTCGACACGTTACCGATCACCGCGCAGGCCGTGACCGGTGCAGCAGGTGACGCCAAATGAGTTATCAACGCTGGATTACGGCGCTCATACTCGTTATCGTGGTGCTCGCCGCGGCGGCCTCTGGGGCCGGGGTGTTTCTGGACCACGGGCCCGGCCCGGCCGAGCATCGCTCGGTCCACGGACAGGAAGTGATGTTGCACGGGCGTGGCCCGTACCGCCATATGTCGGCCGAGGTTGCGGTGCAGGGAGTTGCGCAAGACTACGTGACGCTGTTTGTCGCGCTGCCGCTGCTCGTCGTCGGCCTTGCGCTCGCGCGTAACGGCTCGGTATCGGCGCGGTTGTTTCTTGCCGGCATTACCGCGTACGTCTTTGTGACGTACTTGTTCTACCTCACAATGGGTGCATACAACGCGTTGTTTCTCGTGTACGCGGCGTTGCTCGGTTTGTCGTTCTTCACGCTGTTTCTCTTGCTGTACGGCATTACCGCATCCGAGCTTCAGCACCTCTACATCGAGCGCAAGCCGCTGCGTCTCGCCGGCGGCTTCCTCGTGCTAAACGGCCTAGCGATAGCGCTTATGTGGCTCGGCGTGGTTGTTCCGCCGTTACTCGACGGCAGCATCTACCCTGTTGAGCTCCAACATTACACCACCTTGATTGTGCAAGGGCTCGACCTCGGGTTGCTGCTTCCGCTCTCGGTCGTAATCGGCGTACTGCTGTGGAAACGCACTCCGATAGGACTACTCTTGGGCCCGGTCTACTTGGTGTTTCTCTCGATTCTGATGCTCGCGCTGATCGCGAAGATCGTGGCGATCGGGCTCGCCGGCGGCGAGATTATGCCGCCGATCGTGATCATACCGCCGATCACGGTCGTTGCCGCGTACTGCTCAGCGCGCCTACTCCGGAGCACCCCGGAAGCGCTATAGCCGGTCGGCGCTCCTCGACACGCCTAGTCGTAGGCCCCCTTTCGAAGCATCTCGCCGTCCTGCATCATGATCTGTCCGTTCGCGATGACGCTCGAGACCTCAAGCTCTTTGGTGAGCACAACGAGATCGGCGTCGTTACCGACCGCAACGGCGCCTTTCCGTGGAAGCTTCAGGACGGCTGCCGGGTTAACGGTGGCAACTGCTAAGGCGGTCTCGAGGTCAAGCTTGTCTTGGAAAACGGCGTCACGAATCTCGCGAATGACCGAGGACGGCAGCCCCATCTCAAGGCGCTCGAGATTACCCTCACTGTCGTAGCCCGGGAGAGATCCGCAGGCATCGGAGGTCATGGTGATGTTTGACAGCGGCACCCCCGCCCGGAGTAGGTCGGCGATCGCGCGCGAGGGCTTGATCTCTTCATCCGGGAAATACGGGTACGACGCCGCGGTGAGATCAACCCACCCGAGCACGCCGTACTCCTTGGCGTCTTCAAAGATCCAGCGGTTACGGTTGCAGTGAGTCGGCAAGAACTGCTTGTAGTTCAGCTCGCTCGCCTCAACCGCCGCGTGTATCGGGCGAAACGGATCGGCTGCGTCGCCGAGGTGAACGTTAACAACTCCGGCCTTGCCCCCGAGCATTCCTCCCACACGGGCGTGCTCGGCGATCCGTATGAGCTCCTGCGGCGAAGGAACCGAGCTGCGATGATCCGAAACCGCGATCTCGCCCACCCCAACCACCTCCTCGATCAAGGCGATGTCGCGCCCGATTTCGCCGGTAATCGTCGGAGGCGGAACCTGATACGCACCGGTGTAGAGCCACGCGCTCACCCCTTCGGCTCGCAACGCCTTGGCTTTCATCAGTACCGACTCAACCGACCGGGTGAACCCGTCGGTTCCGAGACAACCTACTACCGTAGTGACCCCTCCTGCGATCATATCGGTGAGTCTTAACTCGGGTGTACGAGTTGCGGGACCGCCTTCACCTCCGCCACCGGCTATATGCACGTGAGCGTCGATCAGGCCCGGGATCACCGGCCCGCCGCCGGCGTCGAGGACCTCGCCGCCGAATCCCTCCGGAACCGGAAGCCCGCGCTCGATCGCGACGATGCGTGTTCCGGCAATTAGAATATCGGTTATTCCGTTGGGTGCGGGAGAGAATAGGTCTGCGTTTTTGATCACGAGAAACATAACTGTACACACCTCCTGTGCCGTGCTGCGTTGTTATCGTGCAAAGATACGCTTTCCGAGCGCCAAGTGTACCTCACGATTGGTGAGCCCGTCGCGCCCGTTGTCGCGGGTCTTATCGCGGTCTATCGTGACGCCGGGCCCCGCGATGGCACACCTTCTCCTTCACCGGCAGCGCTCCGTCACCTACCACGCTTAACCGGCGGAGATTCCGGCAGTAATCCCGGCGCCGCGGTTTGCACGAGCAAGCTCCGAGCGTTTTCCGGGTAGTCTTGCACGATAGCACCGAGCGCAACCATGATATACTCTCTGTCGATGAGAATCTCGCTGTCGGCCGGCCGGCGGCTGCAACGCCGGGCCGTGCCGGATGCGCAAGCGCCTCGGTTATCGCGAACACCTCACCCTGCTGCACCGTAACGTAACAGTTGAGATAACGAAGTAGCCGCGCCGCTGAGCACGGCAGATCGGAGCGGTTCGGCATCACAGCGATCGGCACGCCGAACCCGGTATGGGCGGTGGTGAACGGCTTGCAAAGCGATGCATTGAACCAACCGGTTTCTTCGAGCAGCCATAGAAACACAAAGAACAACTCCGGCCCCACCGAAGGCTGCGTCACTTCAGCACCGTAGGCTTCGCGTTTGCGACGATACACTCGTGCTGTTACAATGATCGCCGTCCGCACTACAGCCGGAAACAGGTGTGAGTATCGTATATGCAGATCGGAGTCTATTCTGAGGTCGGGCGCCTGAGGGCGGTCTTGTTGCACCGCCCCGGTCGTGAACTCGAGCGGCTGGCCCCGGATCATCTTGAGAACATGCTGTTCGAGGATATCCCGTGGGTGGAAAAGATGAGCCGTGAGCACCAGGAGTTTGCGCAGATCCTCACCGAGACGGGCTGCGCGGTGTACTACATCGAAGAGTTGCTGCTCGAGACGCTCTCGCAACGGCCCGCCTCGGTAGAACGCCTCATCGAGCAAACGCTCACGCTATGCGGTCTGCAAGGCACCATGGAGGCGCAGGCGATCGAGGCACACCTATCGAGCTTGAACCCCAAACACCTCTGTGAGGCCGTAATAACCGGGATAGAGAAGCAGGAGATCGAGTTCGAACCCGGTCGACGGCCGCTGAGCCATTACATTCGCGAAAACAACCCGTTTTATATCCCGCCGCTCGCGAATCTCTACTTCACCCGCGATCCGGCGGTGGTGATCGGCAATACGCTTTCAATCAACGTTATGAAGACGCAGGCGCGAAGTCGCGAGAGCGCATTGGTTGAGTTTCTCGGCGAGCACCATCCGCTGCTCGCCGAGAACGCGAGCCTGCACCGGTTCCGCCCGAGCACGGGACACACCATAGAGGGCGGCGACGTTCTTGTACTGAACGATCGAGCGGTCGCGGTCGGCTGTAGTACGCGCACCTCACCAGGAGCGATCGAGCAGCTCGCTTCGCGGCTCTTCGAAAACGGTTTTTCGGAGGTGCTCGCGGTGCGGATTCCTTCAACGCGCGCGTATATGCACCTCGACACCGTGCTTACCATGGTAGACCGCGACGCCTTCACGGTGTTCGCCGGCGTCGAGAACGAGATCACGGTGTATCGCATCGAACCCGACCTCACCGTGAAGCCGCTCGCGGACTTAGGCGAGGCGCTCGCGCATGCACTCGGCCTTCGGTCGGTTCGGCTGATACGCAACTCAAACGGCGATGCGCTCAGCGCCGCGCGCGAGCAATGGAACGACAGCACCAACACCTTGGCAGTCGCGCCTGGGAAGGTAATCACCTACAATCGCAACGTGAACTCCAATCGCGAACTCCGCAGTAACGGTATCGAAGTGATTGAGATAGAAGGCTCGGAGTTGGTTCGCGGCCGAGGCGGGCCGCGCTGCATGAGCATGCCGTTGCTGCGCGAGGCGTAGCGGGTGAGAAACCGCCGAGACATACAGACGTAGCTGGAGGAATTGAATGCCGCTTAACTTACGAGGACGAAACTTACTTACGCTGAAGGATTTCAGCGCCGAGGAGATCCGCTATCTGCTTGATCTCTCGGTAGATCTCAAGCGCAAGAAGCGCGCCGGAGTCCGCACGCGTCTGCTCGACGGCAAGAACGTGGTCTTGATCTTCGACAAAGCTTCGACCCGAACGCGCTGCGCGTTCGAGGTTGCGGTCTACGATGAGGGCGGTCACGTGACCTTCCTCTCCAACAGTCAGATGGGCAAGAAAGAGTCGCTGGAGGACACCGCGCGTGTACTCGGGCGCTACTACGACGGAATCGAGTACCGTGGTTTCAGCCAGGATACCGCCGAACTCTTGGCCCGCCACGCCGGGGTCCCGGTCTGGAACGGCTTAACCGATACCGATCACCCTACGCAGATCCTGGCCGATTTCATGACGATTGCCGAGCACCTTGCAAAACCGCTCCATCAGGTGAAGCTCGCGTTCATGGGAGATACTCGTAACAACATGGCGAACGCAATGATGATCGGCGCCGCAAAGCTCGGAATGCATTACGTCGGTATCGGCCCACGCGAGCTGTTCCCCGATAAGACCGTCTTCGGTGCAATCGAGGATACTGCAGGCGAAAGCGGCGCGAGGATCGAACATACCGATTCGATCGACGAGGGGCTTCCGGGGGCGGATGTGATCTACACCGACGTCTGGGTCTCTATGGGTGAAGAAGAGCAGTTTGAGCATCGAATCAATCTCCTCAGTCCGTATCAGGTCGATATGAAGGCGGTTCGCAAGACCAACAACCCCGAGGTCCTGTTCCTACATTGCTTGCCGGCGTTCCACGACACCGAGACGCAGATCGGCGCCGAGATCGCCGAGAAGTTCGGGTTGCGCGAGATGGAGGTAACCGACGAAGTGTTCCGCAGCAGGCACTCGAAGGTCTTCGACGAGGCTGAGAATCGAATGCACACCATTAAAGCGGTGATGGTCGCGACGATCGGCATGCTGTAAGCAATCGGGGTAGGTGTGGAATGGCTCACAGAACACTGAAAAGATCGTCTTACGAAAACCTGGTAGAGCGTCTCAACCGCTTTCCCCAAGGGGCGCCGCCTTCAGAAACGCTCTATCGGATACTGCAGGTCCTGGTGAACGAAAACGAGGCGGCGTTTATCGCTCAGCTGCCGATTAAGCCGTTTACAGCGGCCGAGGCGGCCCGGAGCTTGAATCAACCGGAAGCCGAAGTGCGAAAGACGCTCGAGCGCTTGGCGTCGCGCGCGTTGCTTGTAGACGTTGAGAGAGGCGGAGAAAACATCTACACGCTCCCGCCGCCGATGGCGGGGTTTTTCGAGTTCTCGATGATGCGGCTGCGAGGCGACATCGATCAGAAGGCGCTCGCGGAGTTGTACTATCAGTACATAAACCAGGAGGAGGAGTTCATACGCAGCCTCTTCGTGGACGGCGAGACTCAGCTCGGGCGGGTATTTGTCAATGAAAACGCTCTCTCAGACGATCACGCGCTGACGGTGCTCGATTACGAACGCGCTACCGAGGTAGTGAAGACCGCGACGCATATCGGCGTCGGCATGTGCTACTGCCGGCACAAGATGGAGCATATGGGACGCGCCTGCAATGCTCCGATGGATATCTGCATGACGTTCAACAGCAGCGCCGAGTCACTAACGAAACACGGGTACGCACGGTCGATCGAGACCTCGGAATGTCTCGAGTTGCTCGATCAAGCGTATGAGAACAACCTTGTCCAGTTCGGCGAGAACGTTCAACGCAGGGTGAACTTCATCTGCAACTGTTGCGGGTGCTGTTGCGAGGCGATGATCGCGGCGCGCAAGTACGGCATCCTGCAGCCGGTTCATACCACAAACTTCATCCCCAAGGTTCACGACAAGAACTGTACCGGATGCGGCCGGTGCGTCGAAGTCTGCCCGGTGCAAGCCGTCGCGCTCGTCGGCGCGAACGATCCGAAGCGGCCGAAGCGCAAGCCGGCGCAGGTGCTCGAGGACGCCTGTCTCGGCTGTGGGGTCTGCGTACGAGCGTGTCGCGACAACGCTATGCACCTGGAGCCCCGCGAAGAGCGCGTCTTCACACCGGTGGACAACGTTCACCGGGCGGTCGTGATGGCGATCGAGCGCGGAAAGCTGCAGAACTTGATCTTCGACAACCAGCTACTCGCGAGCCACCGCGCGTTAGCCGCGATACTCGGCGCGATTCTGCGCCTGCCCCCGGTCAAGCGTGCACTCGCCGGCGAACAGATGAAGTCGCGCTACCTCGCGAGGCTGATCGAGTTCTACTCGCGAAACTCCTCGGCGCCGCTGTAGTTTTTGACTACTGACACGAGTTTTGTGGGTGAAGTCTCGGCGAGGCAAACGACATGATTCCGGCTGCGGGAACGCTCACCCACAAAACTCGTGTCACTATCCAGCATATACGCTGTGAGGGCTTCCGGAAAAGGGCCGAGCGGAACCGCCACGGAGCAGCCCCCGCCGAGCCGACGTAACACCTCCGATTCGGCATTGTTGCGCACAACGCGCATACTGCTATTCGACTGCACCGTTTTGGATGTATATTAGGTATGTCACTCGCCGTTCGGCGGGCGTCGGTAATGGAGTCCCGCATCGGGCGGGTCAGCAAGACAAAAGGAACTTGGGAAAGCGAGGTGTGGTTATGCGTTCTTGTCGAGTTATGGTTTGCGCGCTCGCGCTGTTGGTAGGGGTTGCACTGGTTCAACCCGCAGCTCAGGAGGGTGGCGGTCCCGGACACGGCGGTGAGCGCTTCAGCCTTGGGCTTATCGTCGGTCATCCCACCGGCATCAGCGCCAAGTACTGGCTCGCCCAATACAGCGCAGTGGATGCCG
>SLBH01000080.1 GCA_007126415.1 Spirochaetales bacterium | reverse complement strand
TCGTCCGCGCCCAGCTCATCCGCGCCCAGCTCGTCGTCTTCGGCCTCGGCCCGCGCCTGGCTGCCGGCAAACGCCTCGAGAAAGTCTTCGCCCTCGAGCACCGGTTCCTCAACATCGTCCCCGGCCGGCGTGTCTTCCGCAAAATCCGCGGCGTCTTCAAAATCGAGGTCGCCGAGCCCTCCCTCATCCCCTGCAGCCTGTTCACCGAGGAGGTCGCTCAGGTCGTCCGAGAGCCCCTCGGGCGGCGGTTCCACCGGCTCGAGCGCCTCGCCCCATTGGCGCAGGACTTCGGGCTCGTTGCCGAGAGTGGTCAGAGTTTGGTCGAACGCTTTAATTTGTTCGAGACTGGGCATATTCGTATATAATTGTCGGTAAGATTGGTCGAAATCTGACGGTCACCTACCGAAGGAGCTAAAGGCGTGGCGTTGGGTTCCGATGAAAACAATAGCACAGATATGCAGCGACGCAAAGCTTCTCTCTTGGCGGCAGCAGTATTTCTTGTAACAACGGCTCTCGGCTCGGTGCCGGGCGTCGGAGCTCAGCAGTTCGAGCGCATGACCGAGCTGCGCCTCATGGGCCTGGAGGAAGCCGGGCCGCCACGCGTGCTCGACGATCACGTCCTGATCACGCTCGAGCCTTCACCTGCGCCGCGCTACGTGGCGGCGGTGTTCGCCCACGAAAGCTACCGTCACAAGCATACATTCAATCGCAACCGCAACGATGTCTACTTCCTGATGTACCCAATTCCCGAGGGAGTCGAGAAGTTGGAGTACCGCTTGGTGGCCGACGGTCTCTGGGGCCGCGACCCGCAGAATCCGGTGGCGCGCCTCGACGGAACCGGCGTGCCGATCTCGATCTATGAGCTCCCCGAGCCACGCGAGGCCCCGCCGGAGAGCCCGGTGGTGCACGAGGAGCGCTACGTTGAGTTCTACTTCGAGACCGAACCCGGGCGGCGGGTGTTCGTAAGCGGCAGCTTCAACAACTGGGACCCCTACATGCACCGCATGACCGAGGAAAGCCCGGGCCGCTACCGCCTGCACCTGCGCGTACCGGCCGGCACGCATTACTACGAGTTTATCAGCTCGGGCGAGCGTCTGCCCGACCCGCTTAACGAGCGGCGCGTCTACAACCGCGAAGGCAACCGCGTCTCGGTGCTGCAGGTGCCGTAGCGCGATGGCGATGGCGATGGCGACGCCGACGCCGACGCCGACGCCGACGCCGAAAGACAATAGCCCCCGTCTCTTCAGGATTTTTCCAAAACCTTAGCAGTTGCATGAACCTTAGCAAACGCGCAAACCTCAGGCACTTGCGCCGACCGGCGGTTGATCCGTGATGTTAAGGTTGGCGTAATTGCTAAGGTTTTTGCAAAATCCTGAGGACCATACGCACAGTTTTCCGTCCGCCGGATCTCCATGATCGCACCACGGGGCTCACGAACGCTCACAAACGCAAGCGAGCTTGACAACGCCGAATATTCGAAGCTACTCTGCTCGCATCGGGCCCTGCTTTGATGCGCGTGGGGAGCGTTTGCAGGGCACGTGTGCCGCTGGTCTGCACGCCGTCGACGGCGCATCGCACAACCTGTATTACCGACAACAAGCTTGGGGAGGCAATCAGCGTGAGTTCCATCAAGGACATGTATAAAGAGATCGCGTACGAGATGGTGAAGAACTCGGAACAAACCGAGGACGTCACGCAGGAACACGTGTTTCAGGAAGGCAACCGCAAGAACCGCGAGCTCGTCAACCGCATCGTGGACGACCTGATCGACCCCCGCAGCCGTATCGAGAACTTCGAGAACCTCGAGGAGCTCGCTCGGCTTTCGGCTCAAGGCAAAGCCTGCCTGATCCTGATGGAGCACTACAGCAACTTTGATATCCCCGGTTTATACTATCTGCTACAGAAAGCCGGCGACACCGGCGCCGATTTTGCCGACCGCATCATCTCGATCGCCGGGCTCAAGCTCAATATTTCAAACCGCTTTGTGCTCGCGTTCGCCGAGTCGTACTCACGTATCGTGATCTATCCCTCGCGCACGCTGAACTCCATCACCGACCCGGAGCAGCTCAAACGCGAAAGCCGCCGCAGCCGCGAACTCAACCGCGCGGCGCTGCGCGAGATGATCCGCCATAAGTATAACGGGCGCATCGTGCTGGTGTTCCCTGCCGGCACCCGCTATCGGCCCGGCAAACCCGAGACCAAACGCCCGGTGAAAGAGACCGATTCTTACCTCAAGTCGTTCGATCACATGGTGATGATCGGAACCGCCGGCAATCTTCTCCATGTGGATCCCGGCGAGGACATGACCGCCGATGTTCCCAACAACGACCTCATGGTGTACTACGCAAGCGACGTGATGGACTGCAAGAGCTTCCGCGACGGCGCACGCGGGACGGTGCCCGACGGCGAAGACGCCAAACAATACGCCGCCGACGCGGTCGGAGCCAAGCTCGAGGAGCTACACCAGAAGGCCCAAGAGGTGCGCGCGAGGCTGCTCCGGAGCTGACGACGCACGCGGGTCCACGGGCGGCGCACGCGCAGCGCACGGATCCACGCGCAGGCGCGCCACGAAGAGCGCGCGCCTCAGGCGCCGCGTTGCTCGCGGCCCCAGCGGTCGAGATCCAGCACAAAGGTTTCGCTCACAACCTCGAATCCCATCCTCGACAGCGCGTCGCCCATGCCGCGCGCGGTACCGCCGAGTTCGAACTCGAGCTCGGCGAGCCCTGCTTCGTAGGCAACGCCGTTGTACCGTTCGAGCAGCACCCGCGCCACGCCGAGCCCGCGGAACTCGGGCTCGATGCGCAGCTGCGCCACCACCGCCAGCCCCACCTCGGGGTACTCCACCGCCCAGAGGAACCCGGCCGGGTCGCCGCCGGCGGTAAAGGCGCGCAAGACGCGCGAATCGGGGTCGGTTGGGGCGGCGAGACCGGCACGTCGGCGATGATAGAGTAGCTCTACGTACTCCGGCGAGGCCTCCGGAATCATCTCGAAGAACGCGGCACGGTCGAGCTCGAGGAGCTCGCCGAACTCAGCCGGGTCCACCTGTTTGACCTCGAAATCGGAGCGCACTAGGTCCTCGGTCTCGTGGTAGACCGGCTCCACGGGGTCCAGGCCCCAGACCTCGCGCAGATCGTTGTACCATTCGTACACCATCCGGTGCATCTCGCGGTCCTTGAAGCTGTACCACATCCGTTCGATCTCGGGCTGCTCCTTAACGGTGTCCTTAAAGCGTCGAAACACGCGGCGCCCCGAGGCGAGGATCTCGCGCAGCCGCTCGCGGTATATGGGGTTTCGCAACTGCTGCAGAAAGCGTTCCATGAGATTGTAGCCGTCCACCGGACGCCACTCCGGGATCAGCACGTAGCGATCCTCGTCGGGCTCCTCGATCTCGTGCTCGGCCACCAGCTCAAGGCGCCGCAGGTCGACGTAGTAATCGTGCTCCTGATCCTCCATCCCGTAGATGATCTGGTCGATCAGCTCCTTGGTCAGGTCAAACTTCATGTGCCTGCTCCCCGAGAATGCGGTCGAGGATCTGATCCTCACTCACACGATAGGTGGTGCCGTCGGCGCGCTCGCGCACCTCCACCATGGAGTCTTGCAACGTGGTGGAAGAGACTACGATACGATACGGGATGCCGAGCAGGTCGGCGTCCTTGAACTTCACACTAACCGACTCGTTGCGGTCGTCGAACAGCGCCAGCTCGCCGAGCCGCTTGTAGAGCTGCTCCGCGCGCCGCTTGATCGAGGCCGATTTGCCGATCGCCATGAGGTACACTTGATACGGTGCGATCTCGGGCGGCCAGATGATGCCGGCCTCGTCGTGACTGTTTTCGACGATCGCGGCCATCAGCCGTCCAAGCCCAATGCCGTACGAGCCCATCTGCGGATAGATCAAGTTTCCGCGCTCGTCGTGCAGCGTTAGTTCCATCCGGCGGGTGTAGTGGTCGCCGAGGCGAAAGATATTGCCGAGCTCGAGCGCGCGCAAACGCTCGAGCGGCGTGTCGCAGTAGAAGCAGGTGTGCCCCGCGGTTATGCGCGATATATCGGCGACGAGTTTGGCGTCGTAGTCGCGGCCGAAGTTTACGTTGAGATAATGATATCCGTGCTCGTTGCTGCCGTACACCAGGTTCGGCGTGTTCGCGACCGATTCATCGACCACGATACGCAGGTGCATATCGAGCTCGCGCACCTCGTTGTCGAGGCCGATCGGCGAAAGGTACCCCGGGATCAAGCCGTAGAGCTGCAGTTCCTCAATCGGAGCGGCGCCGTGAATCGGCTCGTGCAGCAGCTGCGTGAGCTTCTCGACGCTCACGTCATGGTCGGCCCGCACCACCGCGAGCACCGGCCCGCGCTCGCTCGAGAACACCATCGGCTTCGCGATCTTGCTGCGCGGAAGCTCCAGGTGCTTGGCAAGCTGCGCGACGGTGCGACAGCCGGGAGTTGCAACGCGTTTGATCGGCTCAGGCATCTCGGCCGCGATATCGATATTGCCGAACGCCACCTCGCTATTGGCGGTGTAGCCGCAGCCGGGGCATCGAATTACCGCGTCGTCACCCGACTCGCTCGGGAGCAGAAACTCAAACGACTTCTCACCGCCCATGTACCCCACCCCGGCCTCGGCCGGAATGACCTCGAGCCCGCAGCGAGCGAAGATACGCTTGTACGCGGCAAAGACCTTCGGGAAGAAGTTGTTGAGATCGGCGAAGCTTCGATGAAAGGAGTAGCCGTCCTTCATCAGAAACTCGCGCGCCCGGATTAGGCCGCCGCGCGCGCGTTCTTCGTCGCGGAACTTCGTCTGAATCTGATAGACAAACACCGGCAGTTGACGATAGCTGGTGACGCTTGAGCGCACAAGCTCTACCATCGCCTCCTCGTGCGTGGGAGAAAGGACAAGGTTCCGCCCGAAGCGGTCGCGAAAGCCTGCCATATGCGCGCCGATGAGCCGGTCGCGCCCGCTGCGCTGCCAGCCGTCCGGCACGCTCACCACCGGAGCCAACGCCTCCTGCCCGCCGAGCGCGTCCATCTCCGCGCTGATGATCTTCTTGAGTTTGCGGATTACGCGCATCCCGAGCGGCAGGTAGGCAAACAACCCGTGTCCGGTTTGGCGCAGGTACCCGGCGCGCGACAACAACCGGTAACTCGGTACTTTGGAGCCGTGAGGAGCACGTCGCAGTGTGGTCGCAAACAGGGCGGTGTAGCGCATGTCGGCGTATTGTAGGCCCCGGTGTACCTGCAGTCAAGGAGCACGCCGCCGCTGCGCCGTTGCGCCGCTGCGCCGAGGCGCCGATGCTTGACAGCCGAGCCGGCCGCGCATACGCTGTAGCCGAGCAAGCCGATAATTCTTACACGAATAGGAGACTGAAACAAATGAGTATGATTGAGTACGTGGAAGCACGCGAAATACTGGACTCTCGAGGGAACCCCACCGTGGAGGTGGACGTGGTTCTCGAGGACGGGTCGCTTGGGCGAGCCGCGGTTCCGTCGGGCGCGTCAACCGGTGAGCACGAGGCGGTGGAGCTGCGCGACGGCGACAAGAACCGCTTTCTCGGCAAAGGCGTGCAGCGCGCCGTCGAGAACGTGAACAACATCATCGCCGCCGAGGTTGAGGGGCTCGACGCCTACGACCAGGTGGATATCGACCGCACCTTGATCGAGCTCGACGGCACCGAAAACAAAGGCAAGCTCGGCGCCAACGCGATCCTCGGCGTCTCGATGGCGTGCGCCCGCGCCGCCGCCGACTCACTCGGGTTGCCGCTGTTTAAGTACCTCGGCGCCTACAAAGCCACCACCCTGCCGGTGCCGATGGCGAACATCATCAACGGCGGCTCGCACGCCGACAACTCGGTGGACTTTCAGGAGTTCATGGTGATGCCGGTCGGCGCCGAAAGCGTCCGCGAAGCGATCCGCACCATCGCCGAGGTGTTTCACAGCCTCAAGAAGGTCTTAGGCTCGCGTGGCTACAGCACCGCGGTCGGCGACGAAGGTGGGTTTGCACCCAATCTCAAGAGCAACGAGGAAGCGATTGAGGTGATCGTTGAGGCGGTTGAGAAAGCCGGCTACAAGATGGTCGACGACATCATGATCGCGCTCGACCCGGCTGCAAGCGAGTTCTACGACGCTGCAAAGGGCAAGTACGTCTTCAAGAAGAGCGACGGCCGCGAGCTCAGCAGCGAAGAAATGGCTGATTTCTGGGCCGACTGGGTGAATCGCTTCCCGATTATCTCGCTCGAGGACGGCATGAGCGAGGACGACTGGGACGGATGGAAGGCACTCACCGAGAAGGTTGGTTCGAAATGCCAGCTCGTCGGCGACGACCTGTTCGTCACCAACACCCAGCGCCTCGCAACCGGCATCGAGCGCGGTATCGCAAACTCGATACTGATCAAGGTCAACCAGATCGGCACGTTGACCGAGACCTTTGAAGCGGTTGAGATGGCCAAGCGCGCGGGCTACACCGCGGTAGTCAGTCACCGCAGCGGCGAGACCGAGGACGCGTTCATCGCCGATCTCGTGGTAGCGCTCGAGACCGGGCAGATCAAGACCGGGTCGATGTCGCGCTCCGATCGCGTCGCAAAGTACAACCAGTTGATGCGCATCGAGGACATGCTCGAGTCCAACGCCGAGTACCCCGGCATGAAGGCGTTCTACTCGATCTCACGCTAAGGCGCTCCGCTGTTCCGGCCGGTTGCTCGCTGCAGGTCTGCAGCGGGCCCCGCCGGGGCGCTACGGCTCGATCGTGAAACCGCGGTACAGGCCTTGATACTGCATGGGGGAGGACTCCACGCGGTCTACGCGGGCCCCCGGCGGACCTTTCTTGAGTTGCTTGAGAAAGCGTTCAACGCTACTAGTGCCGCCCTCGCAGCTCAGCTCCACCGAGCCGTCGTAATCGTTGCGCACCCAGCCGCGCAACCCGAGCCGCCTTGCCTGCGCCTGCACGAAAAACCGAAACCCCACACCTTGCACGCGCCCGTAAACTCGTGCGTG
>SLBH01000104.1 GCA_007126415.1 Spirochaetales bacterium | reverse complement strand
TGCTATCAACCGAAAACGAGGACATCCGTTCGCTGCGTGAAACCATTGTGTACGGGCTGCGCGGGATCGCGGCTTACGGAGATCACGCGGCGGTGCTCGGCAAGGAGGACGAAGAGATCTACCAAGGTGTCCTGAGCTTGCTCGCCGCGGTGGTAGACGACGGCAAGACGGCCGACGAGCTGACCGCACTGGTGCTGGAAACCGGCAGCCTTGCGGTGAAGACGATGGCACTGCTGGACGCGGCCAACACCGGCGCGTACGGCAATCCCGAGATCAGTACCGTGAACATCGGCGTCGGCAAGAACCCCGCGATTCTGATATCCGGACACGACCTTCGCGACATGGAAGAGCTTCTGAAGCAGACCGAAGGAACCGGTGTCGACGTGTACACGCACTGCGAGATGCTACCGGCCAACTACTATCCGGCGTTCAAGAAGTACTCACACTTCGTCGGCAACTACGGAAACTCGTGGTGGAAACAGAACAAGGAGTTTGAAGCGTTCAACGGCGCGGTCCTGATGACCACCAACTGTATTACGCCGGTGCAGGATGGCTACCGTGACCGCATCTTCACGACCGGCATGGCGGGCTATCCCGGGGTGCAGCACATCCCCGACCGGAACAACGGCAGCCCCAAGGACTTCAGCCCGGTGATTGAGCGCGCTAAGCAGTGCGCCCCCCCCACCGAGATCGAGTCGGGCAGCATTGTCGGTGGATTCGCGCACGCGCAGGTTACCGCTCTCGCCGACAAAGTGGTGGATGCGGTCAAGAGCGGCGCGATTCAGCGCTTCGTCGTGATGGCCGGGTGCGACGGGCGCCAGAAAGGACGCAGCTACTTCACGGAGGTGGCCGAGCAGCTCCCCGAGAGCTCGGTGATTCTAACCGCCGGTTGTGCAAAGTATCGCTACAACAAACTCAACCTTGGCGAGATCGACGGCATCCCGCGAGTGCTCGACGCCGGGCAGTGCAACGACTCGTACAGCCTGGTAATGATCGCGCTCAAACTGAAAGAGGTGTTCGAATTGGAGGATATCAACGATCTTCCGATCTCGTACGACATCGCGTGGTACGAGCAGAAGGCCGTCTGCGTACTGCTTGCACTGTTGTCGCTCGGTGTTCGAAACATCCGCCTCGGCCCGACGTTGCCGGCGTTTCTCTCACCCGCAGTCGCCAAGGTGATTGCCGAGAACTTCAACCTTATGCCGACCGGGGATGTGAAGGACGACGTCGCGGCGATGGCGGCCGCCCGCTAACGGCAATACGCCGGCGGCGCAGCCGGTGCCCTTTCGTTATCAGTGTCCTAATTCCTGAATCCGCTGTTTGTGGATTTGACAGACGAGGAGACCCGCGCTACGATCTCTAGTGAGTATAGAAAGTGTAAACCGTTGAAGGAGGAGTGTTTGACCGAGTCGTGGCTCCCCTGGGTTCTCACGCTTTCTATACTCCTTCAACTCGCTGCGGCGGGCGTGGGCCTGCGCCTTGCCGTTATTTCCGGGTTTCACAAACCATGGCTCTGCGTCTCGGCCGCCATCGTTCTGATGGCGGTGCGGCGCATGACGAGCCTCCTGGGCCTATTCGGTGTTGCCGATTTTCTCGATGGGGCACATGTAGCGGAGTACATCGCGCTCGTGATCTCGGTACTGATGTTGGTGGGCCTCGCGTTGTTTCGTCCGGCGTTCGAGCGCATTCAGAAACGCAGAATGCATGAGCTGGAGGCGAAAGACGTTTTGATCCGCGAATCGCATCACCAGGTAAAGAACGATCTGCAGCTGCTGCAGGGCTTGGTACGGCTGCAGCAAGACTCCACGCGCAAGGAAGACGAGCGCGCGTTTCTCAACGACCTCGACTCGCGCATCTACTCGTTTTCGCTGCTCCACGAGAGCCTCTATCGCGACGGCCTCGGTAAGGATAGCGCCGACGAACGCGGCGGTGAACGCGGCGGGCTGTCTTTCAAGCGCTATCTCGAACGCCTCGCGGCCGCGGTGGCCGAGAAGTATGCCGACCACGCGGTGCGTATGCACCTCGATCTCGGCGATTATCCCGTGGCGGCAAAGAATATTCTCTACGCAGGCTTGATTGTAAACGAAGCGCTCACCAACGCCTTCAAGTACGGCCGCCCACCTTACGGCGCCCCTGAGATTCGCCTTCAGAGCACGCGTGAGGGCGATGAGGTCCGCCTCACGATCGCCGACAACGGCCCCGGTCTTCCCCACGGAGCGCTCGAGAGCGACGAGCTCAGCTCGTACGGTCTCACGCTTATCCGCACCATCGGGAGCAACCCCGGCTGGAAAACCGAGCTCCGCAACGACGGCGGCGCCGTTGTGGAAGTACGCTTTCCGGTGTCACAGTGCGAACAGCAAAAGCCGTGAGCGCTCGGCGCCTCTGTCAGGCGACCTCGCGGCGCGTTGAGCCGGGGCCGCTCCGACGGCGCGACCGGGGTCGCGCATGAACTGCGGCGGGCGATTCGCGATCATGAGGTTTCCAGTCCCGAGGAGTTTGCACCCGTCACCCGTCACCCGGGAGGCGGGTGGTGAGGCGCTTCCACCGGCAAGCGGATTAGGTAGCCAATAACCGCGCACACAAGCGAAACGATCACCAGAGCGGTGCCGAGACCGAAGATGCTGCTGAGCACGCCGAGCGCAAGCGCGATTGCGGCCGTGAAAAGCGCTTCGGCCTGCGACTCCACCGAAAGCGCAGAGGCCAGCGACTGCTGGTCCATTCGCGAGCTGACGTAGGTGATACCCATCGGCTTGCGGAGGTTCTCAAGCAGGTATATTCCGAGATAGACCACCACCGCCGCAATCGGAACTCCCACCCAGTACAGCCCGCCGCTCAGCGCGCCGAGCCCAACGCCGACCAACAGAGTGGCGTTTAGGGGCGTCGCAAGGTCGGTGAACCGTTCGGCCAGGTGTCCGGAACGCCGCGAGGCCGCAGAGGTCATGATGTACAAAAGGCAGTAGACTACGCCGGTAATGATCGCGGTGCGCTCGCGGGCGGCGAGGCCGAGTGCCACCGGGACGGTGAGCGCAGCGGCCTGCAGAATCGGTTGCAGGTAGTCTTTGCCGGCTTTGTAGTAGCCGCTGTAGAGCGCTTGATTGGCGACCGCGCGCAAAGCCGCAGGATTACGCATGCTCGTAATCAACGACTGCATCACCCCTGCAAACTCATCGCGAACGCCTTTCTTGCTGGTGTGTCGGGGGCCGTCGAGACTGCGCGGATAGCTGAGGATGAGGAGCAGATCGAGCAGATACGGAATAATCGTGAACAGAAAAACCGGGGCGTAAGAGTCGTGGCGAAACACCAGCGCCGCCGCGATCAGTGCCGAAAGCGCCGCGCCGCGTTGCGACCACGAACGCGTGTGGCCGTAGTAATGAGTCCGCAGGTCCTCTCGTCCCATCGCGCGCAGGTAGTCGAATATCATCGCCTTGTGCGTGCCGGTGCGGAATGCCTCGCCAAAGGCGTAAAACGCCATTGCGACGAACAACACCCAGTACTCGGCGGCGAAATAGAAGGTCACAAACGCAAAGACGTACCCCACAAACGACGCAACCATCATAAGCCGCCGCCCGAGCGCATCGGCGATCAATCCCGACGGTACCTCAGTCAGATTAACGAGAATCTCACGCGCAGCGTACAGAGCGCCGATCTGCGTGTACGAGAGACCCTTCTCGAGGAAGAACAGCATCAAGAACGGCTCGTAGAAGCGCAGGTTCTTGAGAAACCCGTAAGCGCAGAACTTGTAATACTGTCTGTCTTTGACGAAGCCGCTCGGTTTCCGCCTGCCGCTCATGCACCCCTCTCGCGATCAACACGCTTGATCAACACGCTCCGAGTAACCTAGTATCCAGATACGATATCGTTGTAGGATATTATTGGGCGGACGTGGTTGCGTCAAGGCTTCGCGGAGCGGTTATAGGACGGGGGAAGCTATGTCGGGAATGGAGCTTACTCGCGAGTTCTTCCTAGGGTTTATCAAACTCCACATACTGCACCACGCAGCTCAGGAGCCGATCTGCGGGGTTGACCTTGTGGAGGAGCTCGGAACGCACGGCTATGAGCTGAGTCCGGGAACGCTGTATCCCACGTTGCACGCGCTTGAACGGGCAGGGTACCTCGAACACCACGAGCGCACCGTGCACGGCAGGCGGCGCAAGTACTACGTAGCCACCGAGGCCGGGGTGGAGGCCCTTGAACGCGGCAAGGCGCAGGCCCGTGAGTTAACCCGCGAACTCCTCGAGGAGCCCTAGAATGCAGCGTCACGAAGCCGTACAGCGCAGCGAGCCGCGACTGCTCGCGTTTTTGAAGGATGTTCTTGTATGCTCGCTCGGCGCCTACGGAGGGCCTGAGTCGCATATGAGTGTGTTCATCGATCAGCTTGTGGTGAAGCGCACGTATCTGAGCGAGGCCGAGCTGATCGAGCTGATCGCGCTCTGTAGCATCCTGCCCGGGCCTACCAGCACGCAAACCATCGTCTCAATTGGGTATAAGATCGGTGGGCCGCTTACGGCGTTCTTGACTATGCTGGTCTGGGCGTTGCCGGTGCTCACTCTGATGACGATCCTGTCGTTTCTCTATCAGTTTCTGGCCGTTTACGAGGTGTCTTACGACGTGCTGCGCTACATCGGGCCCATGGCGGTCGGCTTTATCGTCGTAGCCGCTTTTCGCATCGGACGCAAAGTCGTGAACGACCTCTCAACGGCGTTTCTTATGCTCCTCGGAGCCGTAACCACGTACGTGGTTCGCGCGCCTTGGGTGTTTCCTGCGGTGTTGGTGGCAGGAGGGATCGTCAGCATTTTGCAGGCGCGTGAACCGGGTATCTGGCACCGGGTCACCTTGCACCCGCCCTGGCGCTACCTATTGGCCTTCGCCACGATTGCCGTGGGCGGCATCGTGGCAGCAGCGGTCACGCAGCACCGGCTCGTTGAGCTGTTTGAGAGCTTCTACCGCTACGGGTATCTTGTCTTTGGGGGAGGCCAGGTGGTGGTGCCGGTGATGCATAGCGAGCTTGTGGAGATACGCGGCTTCATGACCAATCAAGAGTTCCTTACCGGCTACGGCTTGGTTCAGGGACTCCCGGGCCCGATGTTCAGCTTCGCGGCCTACGCCGGCGGCATGGCGGCGCGCAGCGGTACGGCGGCGGCTCAAGTGGCGGGTGCCGTCGCCGGCGGCCTCGGAATCTTTCTTCCCGGGTTGCTGTTGATCTATTTCGTATACCCGGTCTGGGAAGGTCTCAAGCAGATGAAAGCGGTTCGCATCGCGCTGCGCGGGATTAACGCCGTAGCCGGGGGCCTGATCGCGATTGCCGCGGTAATTCTGCTGCAGGCCTCCGGTCTGTACCTCGAGAACCTCCTCGCCACCGCGCTTTCGATAGCGTTACTGGTGTCGCGCAAGGTGCCGGCCCCGCTCATCGTCGGCGGCGCGGTTTTCGCAGGGTTCGTGATCTGACAGTCTTTCATATGCTCGTCAGAACGTTGAACCTTTGAGCGAATCCGAAACCGTGTACGGGACGCCGGGTCCTGCGGAGCCCTTCCGGAACCCGGAACATCAAGCCCCCCGCAATGTACGCCGGCGCACAGACGATAGCGGACGATTATCCGCAACTTAATTCGTAGATTAGTTCATAGATTCATTATGAATCGAGGAGAGAAGGACATGAAAAGACTACTTGTGATTATGGCTGTTCTGATGATTACGCCGTCGGTTGCGTTTGCACAGTTGGGTGTTGGTCCTGCGGCGTTCTTCAAGTCTCCGGTGTTGCTCGGACAATCGGTTGACATCGAGGAAGCGAACGTCGATCAATTCAGCTTCGGCGCAGACTTACGGTATCGGGTGGGTTGGTTTCAGGCTCAAGCCCTCGGGCTTTACTCGGTAGGAGACGTCAACAGTCTGGACCTCTTTCTAGACGCCGGTGTAGCGCTTGACGTGGCGATAGTCACCCTGTCGGCGGGTGCCGGACCCAATTTTACCAACAACTTCGACAGCAGCCCTGCGCGGCAGGCAGGATTGAACAGCAGAGTCGGTGCGGACGTTATGCTGGGACCGGTTTCGGTTGGGGCGTCGTACATCATGGCGCTCGACATCACCGACAACGGCTTCAGCGTCAAAACCAGCTCCGGGCTGCTCGGTGCCCATGTACTGTTCTGGTTGTAGAACGCGCGAATCGGAGTCCCCCTTCTCCCGGAGAAGGGGGACGATTAACCTAAGTGTGTTGTCGGTAAGGAAGGACAGACGTGATGAAAAGAATGAAACGGTTGGGACTGGTGATGGTAGTAGCGGTGATGACCCTGAGCGCGGTGGGTTGTTTGTTGTTTGCCGGTGCCGCAGCGGGAGCGGGTACCTACGCGTATGTGTCGGGCAACCTCAAGACAACATACGATGCAACGCTGCCGCGCGCGTGGGAAGCCACCGACCGAGCGTTGGCGAACTTGGATATGGTTGTGGTTGAGGAGAACAACGACGCGTTTTCCGGCAGTTTCAGCGGCAAGATGGCCGACGGCCGCGATTATACGGTTTCGCTGGACAAGGTAACCGACGAAACAACCGAGATTGCTGTGCGCGTCGGCCTCGGCGATCGAGACGTATCCGAGACCATTCACAGCGAGATCGCCGCGATGCTCGGCAGATAGAACTCGGTGAAATCACTATCTGAGTGAGGCGCAAGGATCTTTTGAGATTTGTCGGCTGGAGGCGTTTGGGACGACCGGCCGACAGACCGTTGACGGCCGACGGGATTAACAGCCGCTACAACGCGAACGATTACCGGCTGCATTAGCGGCATACCATTCCTCCCCTTCGTGTCCTTTAGGAAACATGGTCCTCGATACAATCGTAAGCACGGAACGCGGGAGTGAAATTATTATCGTGCATATTTTTGATATGATGGGAAATATGATGGGACATAAAAAAACGGTATGCCTGGACGTCGGCGCATACCGTTTTAGGGAACCGGCTTTGCCCGGTCTGTTATTATTATCGACGGTGAAGTGAATAAACTTAAGCCGCTTCTCGGGGCGCCGTATTCGCGTACGCG
>SLBH01000218.1 GCA_007126415.1 Spirochaetales bacterium | reverse complement strand
GCCGCCCGAGGCCCCCGCGCCTATACCGGCGCCGGAGCAGACCGCGGTCCGGGAGTTTCGGTATCTCGGGCCTATCTATGGGGTGTTTCTCTTGCTCGAGTACCAGGGACGCTTGTTGATCCTAGACCAGCACGCCGCGCACGAACGGGTCCTATACGAGCGCTTTCGAAAACAACCGCGCTCACAGCACCTGCTCGTCTCAATTGAGTTTGAGGTGAGCGAAGAGCAGGAACAGCGGCTGCGGGCGACACGCGGCGCTTGGGCCGAGATCGGGGTTACGCTCGTGCAGTCGGAGGCCGGCAAATGGCGAATAGACGCCATTCCGCACGGGCTGCAGGTTCCGGAAGATGTCTTGATCGAGGCCGTACTCGAGGCCGCTCCGCACACCGAGTCGCTGAGCGACCGGTTTTTCGCAGAGCTCGCCTGCAAGGCGGCGGTACGCGACGGCGACCCGCTCGAGCCGTCGGCGGCCGAGCAACTGATCGCCGAAGCGTTGCGACTACCGCATCCGCGCTGCCCGCACGGGCGCCCCCTTTGGGTAGAGATCAGCCGCGAGGAGCTCTACCGCCGCGTACAGCGCGTGTAATCTACAAACCGCTACAGACTGCTTAAGATCGACTCAACCTCGTCGCGGTCCTCGTACTCGGTGTTGCGAGCAAGCAAGTCTTCCAACACCGATCGCGCGCCTTCGGTATCTTCGCGCGCAACCAGTACCTCGCCGAGACGGTGGTACGCACGCCAGAAGCCGGGGTCCTCATCGAGAACCTCCCTCAGGTGGTCTTCGGCGCTAGAAAACCGTTCGGCGCCGATATACGCAATCGCGAGATCGTAGCGCAAAACCGGGTCGTTGGGGTCACCCTCGCGCGCTATGCGGTAGTGCTCTATCGCATCGTCGTAGCGCTCGAGCTCGCGATACACCTTACCGAGGTTGTTGTTCAGCTCCACCGAGTCGGGATCGATACGATAAGCGGTCTCGAGGAACTCGAGCGCCTCGTTATACAAGCCCTCTTCCTCGAGAATGCGCCCGAGCTCAACGTAAGCGCTTACGTAGCCGCTGTCGGCGCCGATCGCGTCGCTATGCGCCTCGATCGCGGCGTCGATCTCGCCGCGTTCTTCCTGAATCTGGCCGAGGGTGAAGAGATACTCCGGCGTCGAAGGGCTGATCTCGAGCGCCCTCGTGATCGCGTCGTACGCGCCGTCAGGGTTCCCGCGGTCCTTCTTAACCAACGCAAGGTTGTAGTTATTGGAGCCGCTGTCGGGGTTAGCCTCTATCGCACGGCTGTAGTACGTCTCGGCCCGGCGCAGATCGCCGCCGCGGTAATAGGCGGCGGCGAGGCGGCTATTGTAATCGGCGTTATCGGGGGCGTGCTCGAGCGCGGTGCGATACGCCTCGATCGCGGCGTCCAACTCCCCTTGAGACGCCTTGATGCGGCCAATTCGGTAATGCGCGCGGGCGTCGTCGGGCTCGGCCGCTACGGCGCCCTCGAGTGCGCTGAGCGCCCGGGATTCCGAGCCCAGCTGAAGGTTTACAATTGCGAGGTTGTAGTACGCGTTTGGAAACTCCGGGTCGATCTCTACGGCCCGCTCGTACGAAGAGCGCGCGTCGCGAAAATCGCGCACACGGAACTGCGCATTGCCAAGGCGGTACCACAGCTCGGCGCTATCGGTGTGAAGCTCACTCGCACGCGTGAACTGATCGAGCGCGTCGTCGAACTGCCGGCGCTGATGGTGCACCTTGCCGCGCACAAAGTACGGCCGCCAGGCGTCACGGTCGAGGTCAAGCGCGTCGTCGGCATAATCCAGCGCTCTTGACTGCGCGGTCCTGCTGTCCGGGTCCTCTTCGAAGGTGCTCTCGGCGAGCCCCCCGAGAGCCTCCGCGTGATATCGTCGCTCGGCGCTATCGTCGGCGAGATCGATATCGAGCACCGATTCAAAGCGATCGCGCGCGCGTGAGTGGTCTGAGCGCCGCAGTGCGCGCTCGCCCTCCTCCAGCAAGCGCGAGATCTCGCGTTCTTTTTCGCGCTCTTCAGCCTCCAGTTCGGCGAGCCGCTCGCGCTCGGCTTCCTCCTCGGCACGCCGCTCCTGTTCCTCGCGACGGCGTTGTTCTTCCTCGGCTTCGCGTCGCTCGCGTTCGGCATCCGCTTCAGCACGCGCTCGCTCACGGTCCTCGGCGGCCTCCCGAGCGAGGCGTTCGGCCTCTTGTCTACTGCGCTCGGCCTCGGCGCGGATGCGCTCGAGCTCGCGGAGCTCGTCCTCGCTCACATCGTCGCGCTCACGCGCGGCTTGCAACTGCTCCTCCGCTCGACGCTCCGCCTCGAGTTGTTGTTCGCGCCGCGCCGCGAGCACGTCTTCACGAAGCTCTCGCGCCTCTTCATCCGAAGCGTCGCGGATCAAGAGTTCGTCGACGAGGTCGAGCGCCCGTTGATACTCTTCGCCTTCGTAATACTCCTGCGCAAGCTGCAGCATGTTACGCCGCGTGATCTCGGCCTCGGTTAGTTCCGGCTCGGCGTCACGCCCCAGAAACCAAACCGCGCTGCCGATGCCGCCCAGCAACAACAGAGCCGCCAACGCGCCGAGCGCGACTACCTTCCCTCGTCCGTGCATTCTGAAGTTCCTCGCTTCTGCGAGCACCTGTAATAAGCTCGCGCTAATTTAAGCTCGCGCTGATTTAGGCTCGCGCTAATTTCGAGTTAATCGATGATGTCGAGCTCGTCGTCGTACTCTTCGATGTCTTCCGACGGTGCCGAAAAGGTGCGTCCCTCGTCGCGAGATGTGCCCAGGGAGTCGCGCACCGTTTCGAGCAGGACACGCCGGCGCTCTTCGGCCTCTTGTCGCCGCCGCTCTTCCTCGGCTGCGCGCCGCTCTTCCTCAAGGCGCGCCCGGCGCTCCTCTTCCGCTCGACGCAATCGTTCTTGCTCTTCTTGTTCGATTGTATCACGCAGCAGCGCGATCATCCGCTCAACCTCGCCCCGCTGCCGCGAGTCGGGGTCGTGCTCGAGATACGTGCTGTAATCCTCGATTGCCTCCGGATAATCCGACGCGCGCACACGCAGGTTGGCGCGGTTGAGGTAGGCCTCTGCGAAGCGCTCGTCGTACTCAAGCGCTTTGGTGTAGTGATCCATCGCCTCTTCTCGGCGGCCGAGCCGCTGGTAGTTGTTCGCCATGTTGTAGTACAGCGTTCCGCGGTCGGCGCCCGACACCTCGAGTCCGTCCTCCATAATCTCTATCGCGCGCTCAAACAGCCCGAGCTGCTCATAGACCACACCGAGGTAGAGATACACCTCGGGATTCTCGGGCTCCTGTTCAAGCGCCTGCTCGAGCCAATGCAACGCGCGCTCGGGATCGTTCTCGAGGTAGTAATCCTCGCCCCGGGAGAGCGCCGTATCTTCGGAGAACGCAGGTGCGGCTATGCCCACCAGCATCACGGCGACGATCGCAAGTACCACGAGCCGGCGCGGGGAAATCGCGCGCGTTTGACACGGGGGGGGAAAGCGATTACTCTTTGCACAACTAAACGTTGCCCGGAAAAACGGCTGTGGAGCTCGGTAACATCTCATGGCACTCATCATAACTATTATAATCCTCGGTGCTGCGGTGATAATCGTTAGCCTTGTGGTGCTGAAATCGTTGCTGGCCCCGCGCCGTGTGGCCTCGATCGCAGGATTACTAAAGCAGAACAAATCAACCGCCGCGATTCGAGCGGCTAAACGTATACTGGCCAAAGACAGCCGCAACGCCGACGCCCGTTACCTCCTCGGGCTCGCCTATCTGGCCGAAAACAAACCGGAACTCGCACTCGTGGAGTTTCAAACCGTCAACCAAATCGGGCATTTCGACGGTTACGTGAAAGAAGTTCCCTTCAGGAAGAAGATAGCAGAGCTATACGCAAAATTCAATCAACCCGAAGAAGCGCTGAAAGAATACCTGCTGCTGATGAAGAAGGAGCCGAACAGCTCCGCGCACCATCTGCAAGCCGCAAAGCTTTTCGAGGAGCGCAACCGGAGCGGTAAGGCGATTGCGCTGTATCGTAAGGCGGTTGAGCTCGACCCACAGAGCGCCGAGGCGCATATGGGGTTAGGGTTGTTGTACTACCGCGCCAAGAAAACGATAGACGCGCGCGCGGAGCTCGAGGCGGCGCTCAAGCTGCAGCCGGATCATCCGGAGTCACGCTACTACTTGGGTAAGATCCAAAAGGAGTTCAAGGAGTTCACCGCGGCGTTGTCGTCGTTCGAGAAGGCTTCACGCGACGAGCGCTTCCGCGTACGCTCGCTGATAGAACGTGGGTCGGCGTATATCAGCATGAACAACATAGATGCCGGAATCGCTGAGCTCGAGCGTGCGATCAAGCTCGCTAACGACGACGGTGCAAACGAAACGCTGCACGCTCGGTATTTTCTGGCCGCGTGCTACGAGCGCCAGCGCAGGCTTGATCTTGCGGTCGAACAGTGGGAGAAGATCTACACCAAAAAGCCGACCTTCAAGGACACCGCCGAGAAGCTTGGTCAGTATCACGAACTACGCACCGACGATCGCATGAAAGACTACATGACCAGCGGCGACGATGAGTACGCCGAGATCTGCAACGCGATCGCGTCACATCTCGGCCTGCAGGTGCGCGATGTCTCGGTGCACGGTGACGGCTGCGAGGTCATTGCGGTAGAAGGGCAGTCGAAATGGCGCAATGCCCGCAAGATGCCGCAGCTGCTTCGCTTTCTCCGCGTCACGAACCCAATAGACGAGTCGAGCGTGCGCAACCTCCATGAGGATATGAAGAAACAGAACGTAACGCGCGGCATGTTAATCACAAGCTCAAACTTCTCACGAACCGCGGTTGAGTTCGCCGAAACCCGGCCGATCAACCTCGTGGACCGGGATAAGCTGCAGGACATGCTCAAACAGATCGACTGGTGAACCGCGAAAGGACTGCGCGGCGGTGAAGATTCTCTGTATAGCCGACCATATAGACCCCCTCGTCTACAGTACCACCATCAAAGAGCGCTTCAGTGATGTTGGCCTTGTGGTGAGCGCCGGCGATCTGCCGATGCGATATCTCGGTTTTATCGCGAGCTCTCTGAACACCCCGATCGTGTTTGTGTTCGGCAACCACAACACCGAGGAGATGCATGTCTTCCGCCCCTCGAGGTACGTTCCGCTCGACGCCGACTCGGCGCTCTATCATACGCAGAACCGGTTCGGTTCCACCTGCGCCGAAGACCGCGTCATACACACGAAAGGCCTGTTGATCGCGGGGCTCGGCGGCTCGCCGCGATACAATAGGGGCCCGCATCAGTTCACCGAACGACAGATGCGCCGGCGCATCATCAGGCTCATTCCGCGCCTGTTGTGGAATCGAGTGCGCCACGGACGCTACCTCGATATCCTCCTCACTCACGCCGCCCCGAAAGGTATTCAAGACCGCCCCGATCGGTGCCATCTTGGATTTGAGAGTTTCTTGTGGTTTATGAGGACGTTTCGACCACGGTACCTGCTACACGGTCATGTTCACCTGTACGACCGCAACGCCCGGCGCTCGAGCAGGTACCACGACACAACGATTATCAACGTCTACGACCACTACATTTTGGAGATATAATGATGGATAGTGCTATAGATCAACTGGCGTCCGACGACTTCAATCGCGCGCGCACGCACGAAATAATCTCCCGTATCATCTCGAGCGCTCGGCCCTCGAACCAGGAGCTGCTTTCCTTGAATGAAGTGAAGGAGGCAGTCAAGCCCAAGAGCGAGACCTACCGCGGCATGCAGACCGTTCCGATCGAGAAGATCGTCGGAAGCGAAGGCCGCTACCGGGACTTCAACCGCGGGTTTCTACCGAAGCGCGAGCACTCGCGAGGACGCTGGACCAGCATCGACAAAGCCTACCACAAGGACATCATTCTGCCGCCGATTCGGCTCTACGAAATCGGGGGCGTGTATTTCGTGCGCGACGGTAACCATCGCGTCTCGGTCGCGAAAGCTCAGGGCGTGTTCGCGATCGACGCCGAGGTAATCTCGCTAAACAGTGAGGTTCGCCTCCCCGAAAACATGACCCGCGAAAACCTGAGGCGAGCGGTCCTCGCGTACGAACGCGAGCAGTTTCTTGCCGAGACACGCTTAGAGGAACTGGTGCCCGAGGAGCGCATCCTGTTTACCGAGCCGGGGCGGTATGAAGAGATGACCCAGCACATCCATGGGCACAAATACTTCATCAACCAAGACAGCTCGCAGGAGATCTCGTGGGAAGAGGCGGTCCGCTCCTGGTACCAACATGTGTATCGCCCGATCGTAGACGTCCTGCAGCGCGAGCGGCTGCTCAGTAGCTTTCCCGGCCGCACGCACAGCGACCTCTACGTCTGGATCGTGAAGCACTGGCATTTCTTGAAGGCGGAATGCGACCCGGCTTACGCGGTTGAAGAGGCCGCGGTGGATTACTCGCTACGCTTTGGCAAACGCCGCCTCTGGCGGCGTATTGGTGAGCGCGTTGCCGGCTGGTTCGGTCGCAGATCTAAGCCAAGCGGCCCGCAGGACGGGTGCCGGTAGGTTCAGCGGAACGCCGGACCTACCACGACAAAATCCGAATCCTCGAAAAACCCGTACACCAATGTCTGCGCCTCGTCGGCGGCGCGCTCGGCATCACGCAGCAGCGCAAGCTGCTCGGGATCGCTGAGCGCAGCGGCTGTCGGCAGCAGTTCGATCGACCTCTGCACCCCACCGTCCGGGTCGTAGATACGAATCACGACAAACGCCGTTCCGCTTGCAACTCCAAGCTCTGCAGCGTCTTCGCTCCGCCATGTTACGCGCGGGGCCGAAAGCGCCGCACGCTCGACGGGAGGCGGAACGCGGAGCTCGGCTCGCCGCTCGCTTTTGGCGCCGTCGCGGCCGTAGGCGACCGCGCGATACGCGCCGCTCGGCACCCCTTTCTCGCCCCCGGGCGCGATGAGCCCGTCGAACACGTGCGTGATTCGCCCGGCGCCGTCGGACGGTTCGACCCCGTTGTCAAGCCGCGCGGACTCGATCTCGTCACGGTCGAAACGCCACGCGAGCTCGCTGTCG
>SLBH01000035.1 GCA_007126415.1 Spirochaetales bacterium | reverse complement strand
GTTCTAATCCGGCCACCTACGTGGGGTTATACACTCCGATCCGTGAGCTGTTCGCGTCGCTGCCGGAAGCTCGCTCGCGTGGCTATCAAGCAGGGCGGTTCTCGTTTAACGTCAAAGGTGGCCGCTGCGAGCATTGTCAGGGTGACGGCACGCTCCGGATCGAGATGCATTTCCTTCCGGACGTTTACGTCACCTGCGACCAATGTAAGGGCCGGCGCTTCACCAAGGAAACCCTCGATATCCGCTACAAAGGCAGGAACATCCATGAAGTGCTCGAGATGTCGGTTGAGGAGGCGGCCGAGTTCTTTCGGAACGTCCCGGCAATTAAGCGACGGTTGGACACGTTGATTGCGGTTGGGCTGGAGTACGTCTGCCTCGGTCAATCGGCGCTGACACTCTCGGGCGGCGAGGCGCAACGCGTTAAACTCGCGCTCGAGCTCTCGAAGCGCTCCACCGGCAAGACGGTCTACATTCTCGACGAACCGACAACCGGGCTGCATTTCGCCGACGTCACGAAGTTGCTCGAGGTATTGTCGTTACTCGTTGAAGCCGGCAACACCGTGATCGTGATCGAGCACAACCTCGAGGTTTTGGCGCAGGCCGACTACGTGATAGACCTTGGGCCCGAAGGCGGTGAGCGGGGCGGAGAACTGCTGGTAGCCGGAACGCCGGAAGAGGTAGCCGCCTGCCCACGGTCCTACACCGGATCGTTCCTGCGTGAGGTTCTCAAGGAGCGGGAATGATGCGAGCTCGGGTGAGGCCGTGCGTTGTGTACGGGCTTGTTTCGGTTCTCGTGTTCGTTGGGGCAGTCCCCGCCGCGACGGTCGAGCTCGATATCACGATAGAGTCGGCGCTCGAGAGCGAGTTCGTTCGAGAAACCGAGCCCGATGAGCAGTACTTCAGGTTGCGCGGTGGGGTGGTGCTGCGCGCCGAGGACCGCGAGAGCGGTGCGGTGCACTGGATCATCGCCGAAGAGGTTATCTACAACCGGAATGAGTCGTTACTGACCGCGGCCGAAGGGGTGGAGTATAGAATAGAGCGAGCCGACTCGGTGGAGTTTTTCGAGGGTGAAAGCCTCAGCTTCGATCTCGAGGACTGGTCCGGCGCATTCCTCGACGGCGAGTCGCGCCAACCGCGCGAGATCGAGGGTGAGGACCTCGTGTTCCGGTTTCGTGGCTCCTATATTACCCGCTCGAGCGAAGACGTGGTGGTGTTGGAGGACGGCGTGATTACCTCATCCGAGGCCGACCCGCCCAACTACCGCCTGCAGGCTCGAAAGATCTGGGTCTTTGGGCCCGGCGAATGGGCGGTGCGCTCCGGTACGTTGTACGTCGGTCGCGTTCCGGTGTTTCATTTTCCGTTCTTTTTCATGCCCGGCGACAAGCTGTTCTTTAATCCGGCGATCGGGTACCGCGGGCGCGAGGGAGCGTTTCTGCAAACTACCACCTACTTGATCGGGCGACGCGAGGAAACCCGCACTCCGCTCTCGTTTCTGCCGGCCGAGGAGCAGGCCGGCGAGCGCCAACGGCTCGAGCGCGACGGGCTTTTTCTGCGCCCCACCGGCGAGCCCGACGACGCCCCGGAGGACCGCTCGTTGCGCTTGCTGCTCGATTACTACAGCCGGCTCGGCGGGCTCGTTGCGTTGCGCGGCGAGCTCGGTGAAGTATGGGCGTTCGACGAGCTCGAGTTTCGGAGCGGACTCGGGTTTTCGCGGCACCTCTATCGCCGCGGCGAAGGCTTCTACACGCCGTACCGCGAGGTCGACGGCCGGGCCGAGATAAACTGGAACCGGGCGCGGCTGCTTGGCGCCGAGGTGCCGTTCCGCTACGAGTTCACCACCGATTTCACGCTACGGCCGGGTGACGCGCGCGTGACCGGAACCTTCTCCTGGCTTTCGGATCCGTTCTTCAGACGCGACTTCGACGATCGCGACGAGAGCATCGACTGGTCCGGTCTCCTCGGGGTCGGCGAGATAGCAGGTGAGCAGCCGAGCACCGTGAGCTCGCTGCTGTGGCGCTTGCGCGGCAGCTACTCGGCTCCCACCGCCCGGACACGACCGTATCTCACAACCGCCTCGCTCAGCGAGCTGAGCGGCTCGGTGTTCTGGTCGCGCCGTGCTAGCCCCGATCAGGAGCTCCCCGACCGCGTGCTCGAGGCCGCCGAAAGCCCCGAGCGCGAGTTCTTCTACCCCGACCGGCTGACCACACCCAATATCTCGATGCGATTCGCCGGTACGCTGCTCGATACCGCGGCGGGCGGACCGAGTAGCCCTCCGCCGCGCGACCGAGCGCCGGACCGCAGTCCCGATGAGCGCTATCCGCTTATGCCGCCCTGGGACGAGCTCGGCCGCGATGCGGACGCTCTCGGGAGCGCGGGTGCCGGCGCCGAGTTCGGTGCCGGCCGGGCGCTCGCGGACTCACAATCGCCCGCGGACTCAGGCCCGGTCGGGCGCCCGGGCGCGGGTTCGCGTTTCGATCTACAACCGCCGAGTGGTCCCGGCAGGCTTCCCGATCCCGAGACCGCGCCGCCGCTGCGGCTTCGCGCCGGTTGGTCGTTAACGCCCCGTTTGCGAGTCGAAAGTTTCACCGATTCAAGCGACTGGGACACCGCCGACGACGTTGATTTCGCTCTGCGCTACTCGCGCCTTACGAGCGAGAACACGCTACGGCTCGACTACGGGGCGGACGTGCAGCGTCGGCTGTTTGTGCTCAACAACAGTATCGTCACGCGCGCCCGCTACCGCGACATCTTCAACGACGATCGGCTCACCGACGACTCGCGCGACTCCCTCGAGCTGCAAGCCTATCGCTACACGCAGGTAAGTACCGAGCACAACCTCGACGCTTCCACCTATCCGTTGCAGGACACCGAGCGCTGGAGCGAGTCGCACCTGCGCTACGAGCTCGGCGCAATCCTGCACCGGCGCGAGTTCGACCGCCTCTCCGGAGACGGCTCGCCGATCTACCGCGACGAGGGCCTGGGCTGGGACGAGGATCTCATAACCCGCCATCGCGCGAGCGTGAACATGCGACTACGTCTCTGGAACGCGACGCAGTCGTTGACGCTGCGGTCGGTGATGCCGCCGCTGCTACAGCGCTACGACGCGGAGGCAAACGCCGTCACCGGCCCGGTTACAACGAACCTCCAGGCCGGCATTCGCGAAACCCGCGACGGCGAGTACCTGTTTGAACCGTTGATCGCGCGACAGACCTATCGCTTTCACCCGGCGGCGACGCTCGAGGAACGGCTGGTATACGACATTGAGGAACAAGAGCTGAGCTCGAGCATCACAACCTTACGCCTATGGTTTCTCCGCGGTGTGTTTCGCGCACGCACCACCGAGAGTTTTCGGTTTGACCCCGAGGCCACCGGCGGGGACCCTTACGAGCGTCGCGACGACCGCGCATTCCGACCCGAGAGCGCCACGGTGGGTGTGCGGCTCGATCGTGAGCCTCGCCCGGTCTGGCGCAACCGGGTGGGCAGCCGACTCGAGCTGAACTCCAACCTGAACATGGATTTTCTGCGGTTCACCGAGAGCAGCTTCGATATCGAGGTTGGGCTGCGCTTTGATATCTATCGGTTTCTCGATCTGCGGTTCTCCTCGCTGAGCCGCAACAGCGTGGTGTATCAATACGTACCGTCGCTCGCCGAGCGCGCCGACCGCGAGTCGCGTAACCCGTTTTCGGATCTCGCGCGCTCGTTCAACTTTTTCGACCGCGAGGATCGCGAGGCGTCGTTCTTCAACCTCGAGCGGCTTCAGGTGGAAGCGATCATGGATCTCGACGACTGGGTGCTGACCTTGAACTACTCCGGTCGGCCGGAGCTTCGCGGCACTCCCGGTGGTGAACAACGCTACGAGTGGGTGACGCAGTTTTCGGCCTTTCTGGTGTGGCGCCCGATTCCCGAGGTTCGCGGCGCGGTGGATTACGACGACGGTGAGCTGCAGTTCGAGAACTGACGCCGCCCTCCGGCTCTATGCGGTGTAGCGGGCTTGACCGGGTTGGCCCGTGGTTTGGCCCGCGGCTCGGCCTGCGGCACTTGACCACAAAATCCGGGGCGCTCTATACTTTTACCGGAATAGTGGGGAACTCTTTTGACGCATAACGCTACGGTCGTTCTCGAAACTCAGTCGTTGTTGGGCGAGGTCTGCGGGGTTCATGACCGCAACCTCATGGTAATAGAAGAACTGCTTGGCACTCGCATCGTCACGCGCGGCAACGAGCTACTGCTTGAAAGCGGCGATGAAGAGACTCGGCGGGTGTTGGTACGAGTTGTGGAAGAGCTTGAAGCGCACGTGCGCCGCGGCGAGACGCCGGTCCCTGATCTCATTCGCGCCATTCACTCGGCGGTCACCAATAACGAGGAGCACAAGACGGACCTATTGCGGCAGTCCGCGATAGATCTCTCGGTCACCGGGAAGCCGGTGTTCCCGCGCAGCATCACGCAGGCGGAGTACATTCGCGCGATGGAGCGGCACGACATGGTGTTCGGTATCGGGCCGGCCGGTACCGGTAAGACCTACCTGGCGGTGGCCTACGCGTTGCGGGAGGTGCTGGGGCGGCACAAGCGCAAGCTGGTCTTGACGCGTCCGGTGGTTGAGGCCGGTGAGAGTCTCGGGTTTCTGCCGGGGGATTTTACGCAGAAGATTAATCCGTACCTAAAACCGTTGTTCGATGCGATGGAAGACCTGGTCTCGGCGGAGTTCGTTCAGAAGCTCGAGAACAGCAACATGCTCGAGGTGGCGCCGCTTGCGTACATGCGCGGCCGCAGCCTCAATAACTGTTTCGTGATCCTCGACGAAGCGCAGAACACCACACGCGAGCAGATGAAGATGTTTCTCACGCGCATCGGTGAAAACTCACAGGCGGTTATTACCGGTGACGTCACCCAGATAGACCTTCCGCGGCGCAAGTACTCGGGGTTGCTGCATGCCGCGCAGGTGTTGAGCAGCATCCCGGAGATTCGGTTTACCTACTTCTCAGCCGAAGACGTGCAGCGCAATCCGCTGGTGCAAAAGATCGTAACGGCCTACGAGTCTGAGGAAGAACGGACGCAAACATGAACACCGTCGAGATCAGCTGCGAGGAGGTAGAACCTCCGCATTGGCTGCCGAAGCTCAACACCTTTACCGAAGCGGCGCTCGCACGCTTAAAGCTTACCGACTGGGAGCTTTCAATTGTTCTCACGAGCGACGCCTTTATCCGCGGCTTGAATCGCGAGTACCGCTCGAAAGATGAGCCCACCGACGTGCTCTCGTTTCTGCAGGAGCACGAGGGTGAGGCGCCGCCCGTGCCGAGCTTCGACACGCCGGAGGCACCCTCGGCGCCGCGGGCTGTGGGCGATATTGTGGTCTCGCTCGAGACGGTCGCCGCCAATGCCGAGCGCTTTGAGACGGCGTTCGACGAAGAGCTGCAACGGGTAGTGTTGCACGGGATACTCCATCTCGCCGGATACACTCACTCCGATAACACGCCCGAGCAGCCGATGTTAGAACTGCAGGAACGCATCTTGAGCGAGTTAGCCGAGGAGCACGCGCTGTGAAGGATCTGAGCTTCCTGAGGAAGCTGTTCACAAGGGATGAACTCAAAGAGAACGGCGGCGAGTTTGCGCTGACAGTCGAGAAGCGCGACATGATTCGCGGTATCGTCGAACTCTCCAACACAACCGTGAAGGAAGTCATGGTTCCGCGGATCGATGTATCGTTTGTTTCCTCCAACAGTGATATCCACGAAATCACCCAGAAGTTCACCGATTTCGGCTACTCCCGCTATCCGGTCTTCAAGGAAACTATCGACAACGTGATCGGTATCCTCTACGCCAAGGACTTGCTGCAGTTTCTCGTTACCCAGGAAGAGTTCAATATCGAGAAGATCATACGACGGCCGTTTTTCGTACCCGAGAGCAAGCGCCTCGATTCGCTGCTTCGTGAGATGAAGAAGCGGCACGTGCATATCGCGGTTGCGGTCGACGAGTACGGCGGCGTTTCGGGTATCGTCTGTCTCGAAGATATCCTCGAGGAGATAGTCGGCGACATTCAAGACGAGTTCGATAACGAGCGCGAAGACGTGCTCGAGATCGGCGAGAATGTGTACTTGTGCGACGCGCGCGTGGATATCGAGCAGCTCAATCAGGACCTCGGTCTCGATATACCGGAAGAGAAGTTCGATACGCTCGGCGGCTTTGTGTTCGACCTGTTCGGGAAGATTCCGGCGAAGTACGAGAAGGTGGCGTACCGCAACATGGACTTCATCGTGCAAGAGATGGACGGCCACAAGCTTCGCACCGTGAAGATCGTCGCCGAAAAAGAGGACCGCGAACATGCCACTAGCTAAGCCCCCGGCGGCGCACACCTGGGGCGGCGCCGGGCGGTGGTTTTTTCGTTTTGCGCTCGTGCTGGTGGTGTTGCTCGGCACGGCGCTACAGCTGCGCGCCGACGCGCGCGCCGAGTACTCCGCAGGCCGTTCCGCGCTCGAAGACCGCGACTACTTCCGCGCGGTTGAACGCTTTGGGCGTGCGCTCGAGGAGAACCCCGATTATCGTGAAGCGCTCGTCGGAATGGCCGAGGCGTACTATCGGCTGGAGGAGTACGACGAAGCGCTTGGGTATATAGACGAGGCGCGTCGGCTCGCGAGGCGTGATCCGGCGGTGCTCGCGCTGGCCGGTCAGGTGCGGCTTGCGCTCGGCTCGGTAGGCGAGGCGCGTGAGCTGTTTGAGGAGGCGGTTGAGGCCGACCCTAACAGCGTCGACGGGCGTATAGGGCTCGCCGAGCTCGCGATCGCCGAAGGCAACACCGTGCGCGCTCTCCAGCGGTATCGCGACGTGGTTCGCCTGGATCCGCGCGATCGCCAGGCGCTGCTGTCGCTTGCGCTGGTGTACGAAGCGCGCGGCGAGCGCGAAACTGCCGAGGAATATCTGCAACTCGCGCTCGAGCACCACAGCCGCCATCCCGAGGTTCAGCTGTTGGCCGCCGAGTACTACTACCGCGCCCGCGAGTACGAAGCGGCGGTGCGGCACGCGCAGGCGGCGCTGAGTCTGCGTCCGGCGCATCACGGCGCGTTGTTGCT
>SLBH01000371.1 GCA_007126415.1 Spirochaetales bacterium | reverse complement strand
GCGCAGGTCTTTATCGGTCTTGAAATCGATAACCAGCGCCGTATCGGCGCCCCGGCGTCGGTCTCCTCCGCCGGCATTACTCTCTCCACGCCTCGCTGCGGCGAGGAGGTCGATCTGACCGTGTACCCATGCCGGGCGATCGAGTCCCTCGAGCGGCATCGTGAACGCGAGCTCGCTCTCGACCGACGCCGCAGCATAGCATTCGCGCCCCAGCGCAGAATCCTCGAACACCCCTGCCAGCCGAAGCGCGTCCGAAGCGAGTAGCTCGAGCTCGCCCTCGCTCAACGCGTCGCGGAGCCTCGTACCAACGAGTCCCAGATACGCGCCCGGGCCCTCACTCCGGTACTCACCGGATTCCCGATAACGGTTGAGTCGTTGCTCGATCACACGGTGAACCAAGGTCCCAAACTCGGTGCGCCGCAGCTCGCTCGTAAGCAAGCGGTCGCAGGCGAGCTGCTCGGACGGGTCATCGGCCTGCTCGGAATGCTCGGGCTGCCCGGCCTCCGCAAAGAGTTGACCCTGCACCGCAACGCTCTCGGAACTCGCGCGCGACTCGAGCGTGACGAAGAGCGCGTTGAGTTCGGTTGCCGACCACTCATAGCGCACCGGATCACGCGCGAGCAGCCGTAACGCGTCGCTCTCGAGCGCCTTCAGGTGCGTACGCCCGGAACGCCGCCTGCCCCCCTCGCGCATCGCGCGGTCGCCGACCGGTTCAATTGCCTCGAGGCAGAACCGCACCGCTTGGGGGAGCTCAGGAGCCGCGCCCGGCGGCGATGCGGCGCCCGGCGCGGCGGCATCAATCCCGAGGGCCGACAGCAGCATCGAGAGATGGCAGCTCTCGGGCTTGCGATTGTTCCTGTGCAGTACCCCGCTGACGAGCAGATGAGCCTCCGCGCGCGTGAGCGCAACGTACAACAGCCGCCGCAGCTCGGCGTCGGCTTTGCGGTCTTCCTCGTCTCTGCCTTCGAGATAGAAGTAGTTCGAGACGCGTTCCTCGTCGGGCGCCGGTTTGAGGTTCACGCATACGCCGTACTCGTCCGAGGCGTAGTACGGTCGACCGCCGGGGTGGTTCCCGCGGCCGGTATTCCCGGCATCCGCCAACACCACAACCGGGAACTCAAGCCCTTTGGCGGCATGGATCGACATAATGCGCACGCCGGTTTGCTCCTCGAGCAATACATCGAGTTCCGCGAGGCGCTTGAACTCGCCGAGATTCTCGCGCATGCGCACGAGAAACTCCTCGAGCGTCTGGCCGGGAGGTGTGGCAGCGAGCTCAAACAGATAGCGATAGTACTCGAGGTAAGCATGGTGCGCGGTGCTTTTCAGCACTGTGTAGCGGTAGCCGTGATCAAACCACACCGTCTCGAGGAGCGTCTCGACCGGCACGCGATCCGCGAGGCGTTGCAACTCAGCGAGGCGAGCCGCGGCGGCCTCGTAGCGCTCCTGATCTCGCTCAGCCGCGAAACTCCGCCGTCCGAACGCGGGCTCATCATCGAGCAGAACCTCAAGAAGCGCGTGATCCGAGAGCCCCGTAAACGGAGATCTGAGCACCGCGGCGTAGGCTTCACGGTCTTCGGGATGTACGCACAACTGCAGGACGCTGTAGAGGTCATAGGCCGGAGCGTCGAGAAACAAACTGCGCATGCCGCTCGCGGTGTACGGGACGCCGAAGAGCCGTAGCATCCGCTCGAACTGCATCTGATTGCCGGTTGATCGCAGGAGAATCGCGCAGTCCTCGTAGCGTAGCGAACGCACGCCGTCGCGGCTGTTGAGCGCAAGCCGCTCCTCACCGACGATCTCCGCAAGGTAGCGAGCGACATAGTACGCCTCCTCGGCGGAGGCCTCTGCGGCCGGTCCGTCGAGCTCATCGTTGGGGTCCGGCTCGGCGGTATTGTCGAGATACGCTACCGTCACCGAGGGCTTCGCGTGCGCCGGCTCGGAATGCCCAAACGGCTCACGCGGGCGAATCGGCAGGAACTGAGGCTCGTACAACTCGCGTGGCTCCGGAAACACCGCGTCGAAGGCGCGGTTGAAGAACTCTACGAGTCCGGGATCCGTGCGGTAGTTCGCCTCGAGCGTGAGCGGCACTCCGGACTGCTCCGCGAGTTCCTCGGAAAGCCCCCGGAACACCGAAACGTCGGCACCACGAAATCGATAGATCGACTGCTTGGCGTCGCCGACAAAAAACAGTTTGTCGGACATGAGCTCCGCAGGCCCCGGAATGCGGTCGCTCTCGAGCGACCGATGCTCGGCAAGCAGATACAGAAGCTCTTTCTGTAGCTGATTGTTGTCCTGAAACTCGTCGATCATGATCTGATCGAACTGCTGCTTGTAAAATCGCCTCAGCTCCGGTTCGCGGCGCAGTAGCTCGATCGCCATCACCACGACGTCATGGTAGGTAAGCACGCCCGAGAGACGGCGTGCGGCGAGCACGCGTTCCTGAAACTCACCGAGGAGCTCAAACAAGCGGTGCTGCTCCTCGAGCGCCGACAAACTGAAGCAGATGCTGCGAAGCTTAGGTCGGAGCTCGTCGCGCGCGACCTTGAGCTCCTGTTTGGCGTTCACGACCGCTTCTTTGCTCCGGCTTCCTCTGCGTAGGTCTATGGACCCTAGAAACTCGAGGGTGGGGTTAAGCAGCGCGGAGGTCTCCCGACCGCTTTGGTGCAACTGCTCGAGCGACAGCACGCCGGCGGCGACGCGCTCAGAGACCGCCTCGAGTTCTTGAGGTGCGGGAATCTCAAGCTCCTCGAGCGCCGCTTGCATGGCGCCCAACCACGCGTCGCCCTCGGCGCTCGCCTCGCTCACAAGCGCTCGCTTCTCCTCCATCGACTGCAAAATCTCCGACGCGGCCCAAAACAGCCGGGTCGCCTGCTTGTGAAAGGTCTCCTCGAAGCTCACCGGACGAGCGACGGTTATCGCTTCCTGGGCGAGACGAACAAGCCCGTTTTCAAGCACCGCCTCGAAACCGTTGTCGGCGAGAAAGCGCGTGAGCGCCCCGTCATCCCGATATGCGCCGAGGAACTGGAGCGCAACGCGGCGCGCGACACGCTCGTGCTCGCGCTCGTCCACCGTAAAACTCGGCGCTACACCGAACAGCGCAGCGCGCGAGCGCACGACTCGGCCGCAGAAGCTGTCGAGCGTCGAGATCTCGGCGCGATCGAAACGCCCCAGCTGTTCCTGCACAAACGGAGCATCGAGCTCCGCGAGACGGCGGTAGATGCGCTCGTGCATCTCGGCCGCCGCCTTGCGCGTGAAGGTTAGGGTCAAGATGCGGTCTACCGCAATTCTTTCTTCCGCCACCAACCGACAGTAGCGTTCGGTCAAGACCGCGGTCTTTCCGCTTCCGGCCCCGGCCGAAACCACCGCATTTCGGCGCTCCGAGATCGCCGCCAGCTGGTGGGCGTCGAAGCGGGCCCGGCCGGCATTCTGCGAATCGCCCGATTGGCTTGCGGCGCTTGTGGCGCTTTCGCCGGGTGCGCCGGTTTCGCCGGTTTCGCCGGTTTCGCCGCCGGCATGCGTGTTCATGACTACCGTCCTCTACCGAATATAAAACTTGCGCCGGCAGATCGCGCGTGCCTCGCAACCCGCACACGAGTCCTGCAGAAGATTCTCTTCATAGCGGCCGGCCGCTATGCGGTCGGCGATTTCGCGTGCATGCGCACACACCGCGCCCGAGATCGCCGCGAGCTGATTCCGTTTCACCCAGGCGCCGGCGTGGTCGTCGCCGAGCGCGGCGCTGAAGCGATTGTCCTTGATACTGTAGTACAGGGCCGCTCCGAACGGCGGCTGAGTGTGCTCGAGCAGCTCGGCGTACACCGCCATCTGGAACGCCGGTGCCGTCTGCGGCTGCTCATCGAGCAACGCGAGCAAATCGCGCTTCTTGGGTGTTGCACCGAGCTTATAGTCGAGCACGATGGTCGCACCGTCTGCGGGCCGCTGGAGGATAAGATCAAGCTTACCGATGAACCCCACGGCCTCGGCACCGCGTTCTTCCTCCGCGTCGGTCTCGACGAACGCCGCTTGCACCGGCGCAACTCGCCAAGCTTCGGTCTCGAGAATCGCGTGGTCGCGGAAGCGGTCAAGAAGACCGTCGAGGAACAGAGCAAGCTGCCGTGCCATCCGCATTCGCAGCGCCGGAACGAACGCGGACGCTATGCCGGTATCACGCGGTAGATCGCGCTCTACCACGGTCGCTATCACGTTGCTGAGCAGCTCTTGGTACCGAGGGCGGTGCTCGACACGAATGCACGCGTCGGCTGCCTTGATTTCGCGACAGAGCCGCTCGAGCGCGGTGTGGTATAACGTTCCGATCTCAACCGGCGCTTCCGGCGCGGCTTGATACTCAACCCGGCGGACCCCGACGCCGTGCCGTATCAAAAACTCAAACGGGCAGGCGGCGTACGACTGCAGGTGCGTGCTCGACAACCGCAACTCGTCGTCACGCCTAAGGCGCTCGTGCACACGACGCCGAAGCCCGTCGTCGGAGATGGGGCCTTCATCGAGTTCGCACCCACCTTCACCGCACCCGGAAACCGCTGCCGCACTCAGTCCTGCGTGCTGCCGGCGGTACAGCCGCGCGGCGGCGCGCCCGTCGACCACCGCCTGCAGTTCAGTTCGGTAGCAATCGAGCTCGGCCCAACCGGTTCGCATCTCGGCGGTCGGTTCCCGCACGCGCCCCTCACGCAGAAACAACGGCGGCGTAAGCCGCCGGCCGCCGAACGACTCCACCGCAAAACTCATCCACAGCTCGGAACCTGAGTGACTGAACAGCCGCAGCACATCCTCGGTGATGTCGTGCTCCGGCAGCTCGAGATCGTCTTTCAGATCGGCGCTCAGGTACCCAAACGGATCCACCGAGACACGAGTCGCCTGCTGCGACGCGCCGAGCACGAAATGATAGCGCGGCGCGATGCCGGCGCCGACACGATACAGGTACACCGGGATCGCGGCCGGACGCCGCAGCGGTACGTACCGGCGCGTCTGCAGCAAGCGCAGAAACACCCGCCACGGATTGCCGACGACAAGCGACAACTCCCGCTCGATATCACGCAACTCCGCAACGAGATCCTGTGCCCACTGCAGCGTGCGCTTGCCTTCCTCGTCCCAGGAATCGGTGTCGAGAAAAGCGTTCAGGAACTTGTTCAACGCGGTGCGAAGCGCCGAGAAGCTCTCGGCGCGTCGCACCTCGCTCACCGCAGAGCGAAGCGTACGAAAGTATCGCGCTTCCTGCCGAGCCCCTCCGGCGGTGTTTCCACCGGCTGTGTTCGCTCCAGCGGTGTTTGCGCCGGCGGCGCCTCTCCCGACGTCGCCGTTGGAGAACGCGCGCTCCCAGGCGCCGGGTCCACCCGGAGGGTCTCCCCCAATACACCCGTGACGCACGCCGAGCTCAACCACACGCTTGGCGAGCTCGCGATCACGGACCGGTAGCGCTTGGTCTAGCAACAGGCTCCCGAGCTCCGAGACCGCGAACGACGCGGCACCGAGTTCTTCTATCCTGAGCATGAGGCGCCCGCCGGCGAGCTCCGTGAGAGGTCCTCCGTAGCGTGCCTGAAGCGGTACCTCGCGTAGCGCGGCCCGCGAAAAGAGTTCGGTGAGGTAGCGCTCGTCTTCGCATACCGTGATCGCGATATCGCTTTGCGGCACACCGGCGTCCAGCAACTCCTCGAGCTGTGACACCGCCGCCTGGATCTCCTGCACCGAGTTCTCAAAACGCCACAACGTACACGGTCCAAGCGATCCCGGCACGGGGTAGACCTCAACCGAGCTCATGCGCGCGACCGGGTCGGCGAACTCCGCAAAGTCCTCGAGAGCCTCCGGACAGACAAGCAGGTGCCGGCCTTCCGGCATGCGCTCCTCGGCCTTGAGATACGCGGGTTCAAAGAGACCGTGACGCTCGAGAAACGCGCGGTACTCCGCGTGCAACAGGCGCAGATCGGTAAACAATGCGCGCCGGCCCGCTGCTTCCGGCGGGCTCGTAGTTGCATCTACTCGGTCGAGACGCTCGAGCAGCAACTCAAGCGTGGGCAATAGAGAAACGATCGCGGAGGCGAATGCCGGCGAGCTCTCGCGGTACTCCGGCGAGATGAAGCGCTCGAACAATGCGCCCTGCTGGTCGCGCCGGTTACGCTCGAGCAGATCGTTCGCGAATAACATACGCAGGATGTTGTTCGACGGGCGCTCGCGACGGCGCCTCTCAAATGTCGCTTCCTTGAAGCGATCCCAGGAGATAAACCGCTCGGAACGCACCGCACCGCCGCTATGCACCGCCGCTGCACGTCGCCACCACCCGGCGCTTACCTCGGAGGGAAACACCATGCGCAGATCCTGCTCCATAAGAAAGCGGCTGAGTTCGGCGTACAGCAACGGAAGGTTCGAGGTCGAGTCGGTAGCTGAGTTATTCACGATACGTAAACAATGGTAGCAGTGATGCCGAAAATAAAACAGTCGGGAGGATCATGATTATGCAACAATCTGAACACTGGTACCGCGTCAAGGGCGTTAGCGAGATAGAGACCTATATCCGCGTGATCGGAGAGCGCGACCACGGGTATCAGATCATGATCGCGAGCTTCTACGAAGATTTCTGCCGCGAATCTACCGAATACATCAGTCGCCACCTTTTTGAAGCCTGCGTTCGAACCGGCTACCTGATACCGGGATCGCCACCGTGCGACGACGAAAGCGACGCGAGCGACGAAAGCGACGAGGTACGCAAGCGAGCGGTAGCGATCGGGTAGCACTGCGGACGCGACGACTACGTACGCGACGTATTGACAGGGCTCGGCCCTTCGCGTATCTTATGGGCACCATTGCGTGGGGGTGTAGCTCAGGTGGCTAGAGCGCTTGAATGGCATTCAAGAGGTCACGGGTTCGAGTCCCGTCACCTCCATCACACGCTTCCGCGGCGGAACTCGTAAGATGACGTCGCCCAAGAACGGATCCTATGGCTTCCGACCCAAAGGCACAACAACCCGATGAGTTCAGCGGCGAGATCGATCCCGACGTAGCGGAGCTACTCGGGACCGGCTCGTCCGGCGGCGATGGCGATGTACCGGATTTCCAGGATCTCTTCGGGTCCTCCGGTGGCGTGGAACTCGAAGCCGCCGATGAGGGCGGTCCTGAAAGCAGCATCGGCTCACAGGGTGACGGCTTTGTGCGCGCCGAG
>SLBH01000126.1 GCA_007126415.1 Spirochaetales bacterium | reverse complement strand
TATATCGAGTAGGAGTATGCAGCGATACCTGCTATCACGCGCCGTTCAATCGGTGCTGTTGCTATTTGGTGTGATAGTGCTGGTATTCTTCCTGGTACGTCTTACCGGCGACCCCGCGCGGCTTATGGCGCCGCGCGAGGCGTCGGCTGAAGACATTGCCGAGATACGAGCACTGATGGGCTTTGACCGGCCGTTGCCGGTGCAGTTCGCGGAGTTCTTCACCGGGGCGATCCGCGGCGACTTTGGAAACTCGGTGCATTACCGGGCCCCGGCGATGGGAATGGTGTTAGACCGCCTGCCGGCCACGGTGGAACTGGCGCTCACCGCGTTGCTCTTTGCGGTAGTGGTGGGGGTTCCATTGGGGGTTGTGGGTGGCTCAAACCCCGGGAGTATCTGGGATAGTATCGCCCGGGGCTTAGGGCTCGTCGGCCAAACGGTGCCGAACTTCTGGATCGCGATGATCTTCATTCTGGTGTTCTCGGTAAACCTCGGGTGGTTCCCGTCGTTTGGGCGTGGACATTGGAACTCTATCGTACTACCCGCGGTTTCGCTCGGGTTGTTCCCGCTCGGCCAGATCGTGCGCCTCATGCGCTCGGCGGTGCTCGAGATTCGAGGCGAGGACTACATCCGTACCGCCTACAGCAAGGGGATCAGCGACCGTAGAATCTACGTCGCTCACGTGTTTCGAAACGCCGCGATACCGCTTGTGAGTATGCTCGGTGTGCAGTTCGGGTATCTGCTCGGCGGATCTATCTACATCGAGACGATCTTTTCGTGGCCCGGGCTTGGACGCATGATTGCCGAGTCGGTGGCAGCGCGCGACTTTCCGCTCGTGCAGGCGGTGGCGGTGTTTACCAGCCTGGTCGTCGTCGCGATGAACCTGCTCACCGACGTAGCGTACGCGCTGATTGACCCGAGGATACGCTATGACAAGTAAACAACCGCAACCGCAACCGCAACCGCAACCGTCTTCCGGGCCCGACCTCTCGCCGAGCGCCGATCCGTTGCTCGACGACACCCGTGGACGCGTTGCGCGCGCCGCAGCCTACACCGCTAAGCTCCTGTTGCGCGACAAAGGCGGGATGATCGGGCTTACGCTGTTCTTGATCGTGGTGTTCGCCGCGGTCTTTGCGCCGTATATCGCGCCGCATCACCCCCTACAGCAGGATCTCACGCGCTCGCGACAACCGCCCGCCTGGCATGATGCCGGTAGTTGGGAGTATCCGCTCGGCACCGACAGCCTCGGGCGCGATATGTTCAGCCGCATCGTGTACGGAACGCGGGTTTCGCTTACGGTAGGGTTTTTGGGCGTCACGATCGCGATGAGTATCGGACTGGTGCTCGGCTTGGTCGCGGGGTTCTTCGGCGGACGGGTGGACAATGTAATTATGGGAGGCGCAAACCTCTTCTTGGCTGTGCCGTACCTCTTGATTGTGGTGGTGGTGGCGGCGGTAGTGGGGCGCAGTCTCATCAACGTGGTGTTAATCTTCGGCATTACCGACGCCCCGTTGTTCGTGCGTATTACGCGCGGCGAGGTTCTGCGCATTCGTAACTCCGGCTATGTGGAGTCGGCGGTCTCTATCGGGGCCGGAAAGGGGCGCATCCTGTTCGACCACATTCTGCCGAATCTGGTGGGGCCGCTCATTACGGTCGCGACCTTCGAGATGTCGGCGATGATCTTCTACGAGGCGGGACTCGGCTTCTTGGGTCTCAGCGTGCCGCCGAATATACCAAGCTGGGGTAACATGCTTTCGGCAGGCCGACAGTATCTTGCCACCACGCCCTGGGTGGCAACCTATCCTGGGTTCGCGATCATGTTCACCGCGCTCGGAATGAATCTCTTTGGTGACTGGCTGCGCGACGTGCTTGACCCGCGTTTGCGAAGGAAAGGAAGGTAGGCCGCCTGTGAGTATTCTCGAAGTGAAAGACCTCGCGGTTGAGTTCAATACCATCGAGGGTGTGGTGCACGCGGTAAACGGTGTGTCGTTCTCGCTGGAAAGCCGTGAGACGCTCGGGATTGTCGGCGAGAGCGGCAGCGGGAAGAGCGTCTCGATGATGTCGCTGCTGCGCTTGATCCCCGAGCCTCCGGGGCGTCTCCGCTCCGGTACGGCCTGGTTTGAAAGCGCAACGGGGCGTGTCGATCTGCTTGCGCTCTCGCGTGCAAAACGCAGCGCGGTACGCGGTCGCGATATCGGGTTTGTGTTCCAAGACCCGATGAGCTCGCTCAATCCGCTTATGACGGTCGGCGATCAGATCGCGGAGTCTATGCGCGTGCATCTGAAACTAGACGACAAGGCGGCGCGGAAGCGCACCGTCGAGCTGCTCGACCGCGTCGGCATTCCCGCCGCCGATGAGCGTTACGGGAATTATCCGCACCAGTTCTCAGGCGGCATGCGACAGCGCGTGATGATCGCGATCGCGATTGCGTGCGGGCCGAAGCTGTTGATAGCCGACGAGCCCACCACCGCGCTCGATGTTACGGTCCAGGCGCAGATACTCGATCTCGTGAAGCGCCTGCGCGACGAGCTCGGGCTCGCGGTGATCTGGATCTCGCACGATCTCGGTGTGGTGGCGGGACTTGCCGACCGCGTAATCGTGATGTACGGCGGTATGGTGGCCGAGTCGGCGCCGGTAGACGCGCTCTACGAAACGCCGCGCCATCCCTACACCGAGGGGTTGCTGCAGGCGCTGCCGCGCGTCGATCAAGACCGCGGAGAGGAACTGCGGAGTATCGAGGGCACGCCGCCGGATCTCTACGCGGCGCCGGCCGCGTGCCCGTTTGCGCCGCGGTGCTCGTACGCCTTCGACCGCTGTCGGCGCGAGGTTCCTCCCCGTTTTACGATCGGGGACGGGCATGAGAGCGCCTGTTTTTTTGATCTCGAACAGAGGAGACCGCGCAGTGAGTGAGGCACCCCAAGCAAACGCTCGACCGTTGCTCAAGGTCGAAGGACTGAAACAGCACTTCCCGATTACCCGCGGGGTGATTCTAAGCAGAACCGTAGGTGCGGTGAAGGCGGTCGACGGGGTGAGCTTCGAGATCGCGCGCGGTGAAACACTCGGGCTCGTCGGCGAAAGCGGCTGTGGGAAGTCCACCACCGGTCGCGCGATCCTGCAGCTCTATCGGCCGACCGCGGGGTCCGTGCAGTTCGACGGCTCGGAGCTGACCGAGCTCAAAGGCGAAGAGCTCGCGGCGGTGCGTCCGCGCATACAGATGGTGTTTCAAGACTCCTATTCCTCACTTAATCCGCGCCACTCGGTCGCGAAGATCGTCGCCGAGCCGATGGTGATTAACGGCGGGTACTCGCGCCCCGAGATGAGCGCACGTGTTTCGGAGTTACTCGAGCTTGTGGGGCTCAACCCGCATCACCGCTCGCGCTATCCGCACGAGTTCTCTGGAGGACAGCGCCAACGGATCGGCATCGCCCGAGCGCTTGCGCTCAGCCCCGAGTTCGTCGTCTGCGACGAGCCGATCTCGGCTCTCGACGTCTCGATACAGGCGCAGGTTGTGAACCTGCTGCAGCGGCTACAGAACGAGCTCGGGCTCACCTACCTCTTCATCGCGCACGACCTCAGTATGGTGCGCCATATCTCGAACCGCGTCGCGGTGATGTATCTGGGGAAGATGATGGAGCTCGCCGATAACGCCGATCTTTTCAACGAACCGCTGCATCCCTACACGCAGTCGCTGATCTCGGCGGTGCCGCTGCCCGATCCCAAGGCCGAGCGCGAGCGCAAGCCGATCCTGCTGAAAGGTGATCTCCCGAGCCCGTCTAACCCGCCGGTAGGCTGCGTGTTTCACACGCGCTGCCCTATGGCGCAGGCGCTCTGCGCCGAGAAGGTTCCGGAGTATCGCGAGGTGCGCCCCAGACACTGGGCCGCGTGCCATTTTGTGGAGTAGCCCGAGCGCGTCGCTCGAGCTCAGCTCCAGCTGCGCTCCGGGAAGCGTACCACCATGTGAACCTGTGCGGGCTCTTTGCCTGCGTTGGTGATGGTGTGGTGGATATCGCAGTTGTAGATGATGAAGTCACCGGGGTGCAGGTGCGCCTCTCGTCCCCCAACCGCGACCGTGATGTTGCCGGAAAGAACCGTGAGATACTCCTCGGTGCCGGGGGCTTGCGGCTCGGAGTCGAGTACCGAACCGGGGTCGAACTGCAGCATGTAGATCTCAAGGGCTCCGGCCATATCGAGCGGTGAGAGCACCTTGATGTGCGGCCCGTCGTCGGCGGTCTCGAGCTGCGGGACCTCTTCTGAGTGCGTGATCGCGAAGCGGCGCACCGGTTGTGTGCCGCCCTTGAGCAAAGCGTCGAGCTCTACCCCTAAAGCGCGCGTTATCTTCCAGACGGTTGCGAGCGTAGGGTTCACCGCTTCGTTCTCGATCTGCTCGAGCATTGCTCGGGTGACGCCGCTCTTCTCGGCGAGTACCTCAAGCGTCAGTCCTTGCTCTTCACGCGCCTGGCGAAGATGCAGCCCAATCTCAGGGTGGTGTTTGGCGTTCACGTCGCGCTCCCTCCGTCGCTGATTCGCTGCTCCGGCGCTGTTTCAGGGCTGTTTCGGCTCCTTGACAGCGCTTGATGCCGCATCTACTATTTACATGGTTGCTCTTTAGTACGTTTATCCTAATGGACTGCTGTTCTCGCTGTCAATTGTTCTCGTTGTCAATCTACATGATTCGGCTGTTGTCGGAGGTTGTAAGAGGTTGATATGCAGGTACTCATAACCGGAGCCCTTGGCCAGCTAGGTTCGGAGCTGGCGTCGGCGTTGCGCAGTCGTTACGGCAACGATGAGGTCATTCTCACCGATATCCGCAGCGACCCCAAAACCGAGCTCACCGAGGCAGGCCCGTACCACGCGCTCGACTGCCGAGACGGTGAGTCGCTGATAGATCTTGTGCGCCGCTACCGGGTAAAACGGATCTATCATCTCGCAGCGTTGCTTTCGGCGGTAGGTGAAACCCGGCCCGACGACGCCTGGGACATCAACATCAACGGCTTGCGTACGGTGCTCGAGGTTGCGCGCAGCGAGAACTGCGCCGTGTTCACCCCGAGCTCCATCGGGGCGTTTGGGCCCAACACGCCGAAGGATTACACGCCGCAAGACACAATACAGCGGCCTACCTCGGTGTACGGCATCACCAAGGTCACCGGCGAGCTTCTGTGCGACTATTACTATAGACGCTACGGGATAGACACGCGCGGGGTGCGGTTTCCGGGGATCATCTCGAACGTCACGCCGCCCGGGGGCGGCACCACCGATTACGCGGTTGAAATCTACTACGCGGCGGTGCGCGAGAAGCGCTACCGCTGTTTTCTTAAGGGCGACACCTATCTCGATATGATGTACATGCCGGACGCGGTCAAGGCCGCGATCGACATCATGGAAGCCGACCCGGCGCGGCTGCGTCATCGAAACGCCTTCAATGTTACCGCAATGAGCTTCTCTCCCGAGGAGCAGGCGGCGTACATCCGCAAGTACATCCCGGAGTTTGAGATTACCTACGACATCGACCCGGTACGGCAAGCGATCGCAAACTCATGGCCCAACACGCTCGAAGACTACGCCGCGCGTGTGGAGTGGGGGTGGGAGCCGCAGTACGATCTCGACGCTATGACGCGAGATATGCTCACGGTGCTGCGCCGGCGCCTTGCCGGCGAGGAAGGGAGTTCGTAATGCGAGAGATCGAAGGACTACTCGAAACCGAAATTGCGGCCTTGAAGGCCAACAAAACCTACAAGTACGAAACACCGCTCGAGAGCGCGCAGGGCGGAGAGGTGGCGGTCGGTGAGCATCCCCGCGTGATGCTTGCGGCCAACAACTACCTCGGGCTTGCCGATCACCCCGAGGTGAAGCGTGCCGCCCGCGAGGCGCTCGATCGATACGGCAACGGGATGGCGAGCGTTCGCTTCATCTGCGGCACGCAACCGCTGCATCTCGAGCTCGAGAAGGCGATAGCCGAGTTCGTCGGCACCGAGGACAGTATTCTGTTTTCGTCGTGTTTTGCCGCGAATCTGGCGTTCTTCCAGGCCGTGACAAACGAGCCGCTCGGCTACGGTGAGTGGCAGGACGTCTTGTACAGCGATAAACTCAACCACGCCTCAATTATAGACGGCCAGCGCCTCGTGCGCCGGCAGAGTACTGTGAAGCGTATCTACGACCATTGCGATACCGCAGAGCTAGAGGAGATGCTCAGCGAGGATGCCGAGAAGCCCTACCGTGTGCGCATGATCGTGACCGACGGCGTGTTCAGTATGGAAGGCGATCAAGCACCGCTCGAGACGCTTGTGGATCTCGCCAGGCGCTACGACGCGTTATTGTTTGTCGACGACTGCCACGGGCACGGAGTGGTAGGTGCCGGCGGACGCGGCACCGCCGAGGCCTGCGGCGTGCTCGGCGAGGTGGATGTTGTAACCGGCACGCTCGGCAAGGCACTGAGCGGATCGGTGGGCGGGTTTATCGCGGGCTCGCGCGTGATGGTCGAGTACCTACGACAAAAGGCACGTCCGTACACCTTCTCGAACTCGCTCCCGCCGGCGGTTGCGGCCGCGGCACTCGCCTCGATACGGTTACTACAGCGCGACCCGGCGCCGGTCGAGCGGCTGAGGGAGAATACGCTCTACTTCCGTGAGCAGATCGGCGAACTCGGCTTCACCACCATCCCGGGCGAGCACCCGATCGTACCGGTGATGCTCGGCGAGGCCTCGCTTGCGATGGATATGAGCACGCGGCTGCTCGAGCAGGGCGTGTACGTCAAGGGGCTGTGGTTTCCGGTGGTTCCGCCCGGGGAAGCGCGCCTGCGAGCGCAGGTCTCGGCGGCGCATACGCGCGATCAGCTTGACCGTGCTCTTACTGCCTTCGAGCGTGTTGGTCGCGAACTGGGCGCAATTTAGCAATTTAGGAGAAGCTATGCAACGCATCGGTATCATCGGAGGAAGCGGACTCGACGACCCCGACATCTTGGCCGATGCCAAGGATCAAACCGTCAACACTCCGTTTGGGCGGCCGAGCTCACCGCTGCGCCACGGTACGATTGCGGATACCGATGTAGTGCTGCTCGCACGCCACGGACGCGGCCATACCATCCCGCCTTCGCAGGTCAATTATCGCGCTAATATCTGGGCGCTACACGACGCCGGGTGTGAGGCGGTTCTCGCGACAACCGCGGTGGGCTCGCTGCGCGAGGAGATCGGCCGCGGCGACCTGGTAATTCTCGATCAGTTCATCGATTTCACCCGCCGGCGCGAGG
>SLBH01000040.1 GCA_007126415.1 Spirochaetales bacterium | reverse complement strand
GCCTTCAAGAACTGCGCTTCCCACCGGCTCGGACTGAGCTCGAGCAAACGCTCAAGATACTGCTCGGCCTCATCGGGCAACTCGAGCTCAAACAGATACAGCACCGAGATACCGTACAACGCGCTGCGGTAGTTCGGACGCAGCTCGATCGCACGCTTGTAGTACCACTCTGCGTCGTCGTATAACTCGTGGCGGCGGCCCGCTTCGCGCGTGGATTTCGCCTGACGAGCTGCAGCAACCGCGGCGTAATAGAACAACACCGCATTCTCGGTCTGTATCTCGATCGCCGATTCCAACTCCTCAAGCGCAGGCCCGTACATCTCACGATTGATGTACTCGATCGCGAGCATCTTGTGATAGCGTCCGAGATGCTCGTGCGCCCGAACTCGCTGCTCCACGCGCGACTCCAGCTCCCGCACCGTCTCGCGAAGCTCCTCGAGCCGCTCATCAGAGGGTTCCTGGCCTTCGTAGACGTTCTCTTCGAGTTCGAGCAGCTGCTCCACGCGCTCGTCTTCCCCGCCGCGATCGCAGCTCCTCGGAAGAAACACCGCCGCGCTTACCAGCAGCGTCGCGACCATTACCAAAACAAGAACCCTTCTCATAATACTAACACCGCCTCCGGCGAGCTGCTGCTTCGCTTGAGCCGGAAAATTCCGCCGATTTCGCCCGCGGATCTTGCGCACGCGGGCTTATACCAGTCGGCGCTACGCGCGCGGATGATGATCGGCATGATACTGCCTCAAGTCCTCACGGCCTACGTGCGTATAGATCTGCGTGGTGCTGATATCGGCGTGCCCGAGCAGCTCTTGGACCGCGCGCAGATCGGCACCTCCGTCGAGCAGGTGCGTCGCGTAGCTGTGCCGCAGCGTATGCACCTTGGCGTCGATGCCGAGTTGATCCGCGATATGACGAAACCGCTTCCACATGCCTTTGCGCGAGAGCCCCTCCCCACGATGATTGAGAAACAGCTTCTGGGTGCGGACTTTTGCTTTGAGCAGCTGCGGCCTGCCATGCTCTAGGTAGCGCTCGAGCCAAGCGATCGCCTCGTCGCCTATGGGTACGAGCCGCTCGCGGTCGCCCTTACCTAGTACCCGAATGAGCCCCTCCTGCAGATAGAGTCGATCCACGCACAGCTCCACCGCTTCCGAGATCCGCAAGCCGCAGGAGTAGATCACCTCGAATAGCGCGCGATCCCGTAATCCGGCCGGAGAATCGGTATCGATCGCGTCGAGCAAGCGCTCGACATCTTCAACCGGCAGGACCCCAGGGACACGCTGCTCGGCCTTCGGCGTCTCGATCAGCAGCGCCGGGTTGGAGTCACGCTCCTGCTCGATCACCATGAAGCCGAAGAACGAGCGCAGCGCCGAGAGTATTTTGGCAACCGTTCGCTGATCCACCGAGTTCTCAGGCGCGGTTTGACGCGCGATGAGATAAGCGATGACGTCATTGCTCGTCAACACCTGCGGGTCAAGACCGTTCTCAACGCAATACGCGATAAAATTGCTGCATGAACGCATGTAGGTCTCGACCGTCCGCCGCGAGAGTTTGAGCTCGATCAAGAGATAGTCCCGGAAGCGCTCGAGTAGCGTTCCGTACTCCAAGCCGTTACGCGCCGCCATTGCCGGTTTGATAGTTGCGATACCTGAGAACGGCCGGAACGCCAAGCTCGTCCGATCCGCCGTAGTGCTCGCGGGTCATGTCTTCACTACTCGAGATGGACGGTGTGGTCATCTGCACCCACTCATCCAACGAGATGAACTGTTCCTGCTTCCTCTCTTGCTGTACCGGCTGCGGCTTGTCCGACCAGCGCGAATTGTCGAAGCCGGTAGCGATCACGGTCACGCGGACCTCGTCCTCCATGAGCTCGTCGACCGCACTGCCGGCGATGATCAACGCGTCCTCATCGGCGTTCGCGGTGATGATGTTCAAGACCTCCTCGTACTCGGTAAGTGCAAAATCCATCCCGCCCGACACGTTCACCAGTAGTCCCTTGGCGCCCTCGATACGCGCGTCCTCGAGCAGCGGGTTGTTGATCGCGTTGGTCGCGGCATCCACCGCACGGTTCTCACCGTTGCCGGCGCCGATGCCCATCAGGGCATCACCCTGGCCGTTCATAATCGTCTTCACATCGGCAAAATCTATATTGATCTCACCGGGTTTGGTGATGAGATCCGAGATCCCCTGCACACCCTGCCGCAAGACGTCGTCCGCGATCTGGAACGCTTCCTTGATCGGGGTGCGTCGTTCGACGATCTTGAGTAGGTGCTGGTTCGGAATCGTGATCAATGTGTCGACCGCGTCGCGCAGCTTCGCGATGCCGTCCTCGGCCAAGCGCCACTTCTTGCGGCCCTCGAAATCAAACGGTTTGGTCACGACCGCGACCGTGAGAATGTCCATCTCGCGCGCCGCCTGTGCGATGACCGGAGCCGCGCCGGTTCCGGTTCCTCCGCCCATTCCCGCGGTTATGAACACCATATCCGCGCCGCGAACCATGTTCTGAATCTCTTCCTTGTCTTCCAGAGCCGCTTGCTCTCCGACATCGGGCACGCCGCCGGCGCCGAGCCCTCCGGTCAGCTTGGAGCCAAGCGGAATACGCGCCTCGGCTCTTGAGAGCTGCAAGGCCTGCAGATCGGTATTCACCGCGATGAACTCTACGTTCTCGACGCCTGCCTCGATCATGCGGTTCACCGCATTACTGCCGCCACCGCCGACACCGATCACTTTGATCACGGTCGGCGTCCCGCACGAGTCTTGCAGGCCGGCGTTCTCGTCGAACTTCTCAAACTTCATACTCCCCTCCCAAGAAGAAGTATCCGATAGCGTGTCCGCCGACTGTCCCCACAGCCGCCGTGCGGCGCCTAACGCGCCGCCGCTCTTTTCTGTATCGTTTCTCCGTTACTCAAAAAAGTTGCGTATCCAGCGCTTAAATCCTCCGAGTAGCGACCCGCCGTCCCGGGTCGTGGTTCGCGCTCCGCTGTCCGGCGTCAACTCACCGGCGCCGTACAGTACTAATCCTACCGCGGTTGAGAACTCGGCGCTTTGGTACTGCTCGGTCAAACCGCCGTGGTTGCCCGGCCGCCCGATACGCGCCGCGGTTCCAAAGATCTCCTGCGCAAGCTCTACCGTCCCCGGCAACAGAGCCCCACCGCCGGTTAGCACAACGCCGCCGCCGAGCTGCTGCAGATAGCCCTTCTTTTCGACCTTCTCTCGCACCATGCTCAAGATCTCGGCCATGCGCGGCTGGATGATGGCGCTGAGCTTGGTTCGGTCTATCGAGAGCGGGGGGCGCCCGCCTACTCCCGGAATAATCACCGGCTCGCCGGGCTCAACCATCGGCTGGTAACAGCATCCGGCTTGCTTCTTGAGTTTTTCCGCCGCCTCGGTCGGCGTTTTCAACATGATCGAGATATCGGACGTGACCTGCCGCCCACCGATCGGGACCACACTCGTGAAGTACGGCGCGCCGTCGCGGTAGATCAGTATATCGGTGGTTCCGCCGCCGAGGTCAATCAGAAGCACTCCGAGCTCCTGCTCGTCACGCGACAGCACCGCGCGAGCCGAAGCAAGTGAGTCCAGCACAAAACTCGAGACCTTGAATCCGGCCCGGTTCACGCATTTCACGAGGTTCTGGGCCGATGTCACCGAGCCGGTTATGATATGCACCTCGGCTTCGAGCCGCACGCCGATCATATCGAGCGGGTTCTTGATGCCGCCTTGGTCGTCGACGATGAACTCCTGCGGGATCACGTGCAGCACCTCGCGGTCCATCGGAATAACAACGGCCTTAGCGGCATCGATAACGCGATTGAGGTCGCTGTGCGTGATTTCGCGTCCTTTACCGGTGACCGCGACGACTCCGCGTGAGTTCAAGCCTTCGATGTGGCCGCCGGCGATGCCGGTGATCACCGATTGAACCTCGCGCCCGGCCATCTGCTCAGCCGCTTCTATCGCGGCGTGCACCGATCGCAGGGTAGACTCGATGTTGATGACGACCCCACGGCGCAGACCATCGGACGGAGCCTCGCCGACCCCAACGATCTCGAGTTCGTCGTTCTCGTCGAACTCACCGATGACCGCGGTGACTTTCGTCGTGCCGATGTCTAAGCCGACAATGCTATCGTCCACACGCGCCTCACTCTTGCGCCGACCGCAACACGGCCTGCCCGGTACGAAAATCGAGCTCTACGACATTGCTGCCGAAGCTCTCGTCGTCCTTCATTAAGTCCAACACCATAATGGCGTACTTTAGCAAATCCTCAGTAATCTGGTCACCCAGCCGCACCGGCGTGCGGAACGACGCCGGATACGCGACCACCTCAACGCCGCTACCGGCCGTTCCCGAAAGTCGGAACTCCGAGAACTCGTTCAACAACTCAGGAGCCTCTTCCTGAAGCACTCCGAGGCTCACGAGAAACGGGCGGACCCGTTCGGGCATGCGAGCGCCGAGCTGTTCGCCCTCAAAACGTAGGCCCGAGATGATCGGCAGATCCCAATCGGCGAGCGCCGCCGAGCGATCGAACACCACGCCGTCGGCGTCTATCACCAGAGGCGTAAGGCTTCCGTTGAGCTCGCCGAAGGTCACCGCAAGCGGAGCGCGGGCTTCTACCGTGATACTCACGCGGTTCGGGAAGCTCTTTGCGACATCGACCGAGCGCACCTGCGGGAGCGCCGCCACGCGCGCCTCGATCCGCTCGAGATCGAGATCGAAGTAACTCACGCCCTCTCGAACTCCCGCAACCTCGAGCAGCCGGTCGCGCGAGATAGCAAGGTCGCTACGCACCGCGATCTCGGTTACCGCAAAGCGGTCGGCGAGCGCGAACTGCAACACAGCCTCGGCGGCGGCGATGACGACGAGCGCCACGCCCGCCAACAGCACCAATCGCATAACTGCGTTTCCGGAGCGGGTTCTCCTGCGCTTACTCCCGGCGGGGCGCCGCCCGATTACGAGCTCAGCCACGGGCTTCCCCCGTCAAATCACGCGAGAGGTTCAGAAGGAGGCCGCACATAATCAACGTCACGAACACCGAGGATCCGCCGGTAGAGAAAAACGGAAGCGGAATACCGGTTGAGGGAACCAGCCCCGAAACAACCGCCATATTGAGCATGCTCTGCAACAACACCGCCGATGTGAGCCCGAACGCAAGGGACGAGCGAAAGGTATCCTCGAGGTGGTACGCGACCCTATACCCGCGATACGCGAACACGCCGAACAAGCCCACGACCGAGAGCACACCGAGAAACCCCAACTCCTCGGCAAGAATCGCGAACACAAAATCGGAGTGGGCCTCCGGCAATCCGCCGAACTTCTGGGTGCTGCCGCCGATTCCCGCACCCCAGAACCCGCCGCGCGTCAAGGCGCTTTGAGAAGCCAGCATCTGGTAGCCGGTACCGGCCGGATCGCGACTCGGCTCCACGAACGCGAGAATGCGCTTCACCCGGTGTTCGCGGCTCAGCAACAGAATTGTGGAGATCGGTAAGGTCATGATCGCGAGACTAAAGAAGTACCGTAGCGGGACCCCCGCCACGAAGAACATCGCCAACGACAGCACCATCACGAATACCGCGGTCGAGAAATCGTTCTGATGATAGATCAGCGCCGAGAACAGCGCGACCACAATGATCGGCGGCAACAGCGCGTTCACGAGGTCGTCGAGCTGTTCCTGTTTTCGGCTGAGAATATGCGCAAGGTAGATCACCAGCGCGAGCTTCACCAGTTCGGAGGGCTGAAACGAAAGCCCAAACACAAAAATCCAGCGGCGAGCGCCGAGGAACTGCACTCCTACGCCGGGGATGAAGCTCACAAACATCGCCGCGAGCGCGATAGCGAGCAAGATTGGGGTCTGCCTTCGAAGCCACTCGGTTGAGACTCGCGACGCCGCAAACGCCACCAGAACCCCGAGCGAGATCCAGAGCGCCTGCCGGCGCAAGAAATGATACGGGTCGGCAAACAGACGCTCGGCACGAAAGTAGGACGACGAGAACAGAATCGAGATGCCGGAGCCCACGAGCAACACCAACACCGCGAGCAGTACCGGATCCACCGGCCGCTTGCGCGAGCTTACCTGTTCAACGATGAATACCTGACTCATCATTACCCCGTCCATTCTGACCCCGTCCATTCTTCGCCGGCTTCCCTCAGCGAAGCTTCAGCGTCGAAAGACTCAAAATCGCGAACAACCCACCTAGAATCCAGAAACGCAACACTACCTTCGACTCGGGCCAGCCCTTGAGCTCGAAGTGGTGATGTAGCGGCGCCATGAGAAACACGCGCTTCGCACGCAGGCGATACGACACCACCTGAATGATCACCGACAACACCTCGATCACGAACACCCCGCCGATCACGATCAAGAGCACTTCCTTCTTGAGCATCAGCGCCATTACACCCAGCGCCCCGCCGAGGGCCAGGCTGCCGGTGTCGCCCATCATCACCTCGGCCGGATGCGCGTTATACCAGAGAAACCCGATCGCGGCGCCCACCACGCCGAGCCCCAGCACCGCGAGCTCCCCGGCTCCTACCAAGTACGGAATCTGGAGGTACTCGGCGTAGTCTACCCGACCGGTGAGGTAGGCGAGTACCGTGAAGGTCAGCCCCGCCATGATCACCAAGCCGGCCGCCAAGCCGTCGAGGCCGTCGGTAAGGTTGACGGCGTTCGTGGTTGCGACCAGCAACAGCACCGCAAACGGGATATAGAGCAACGAAAGATCTATGACCGGATGCTTGAGAAACGGTAGGTACAGAAGCGTGGTGTGCTCGCCGCCGCCATGGTAAAGCGTCAGGGCAACCGCGAGCGAAACCCCTATCTGCCCGAACAGCTTGATCCGGCCCCGCATCCCGGCCGAGTTACGCCGCCGATGCTTGAGCATGTCGTCGATGAACCCGATCGCGCCGAACGCGAGGATCGTGAGCAACCCCACCCAAGCGTACAAGTTGCGCACATTCATCCAGAGCAGCGCCGAGACTGTGATCGCGAGGATAATCATCAACCCACCCATCGTAGGGGTTCCCGATTTCGCGAGATGCGTCTCAGGACCGTCACCTCGAATCTCCTCGCCCATCTCTCTGCGTCGAAGCAACTCAATGATGGTAGGGCCGAACACAAAGCAGACCAACAGCGCCGTCACCGCCGCGTACGCGGCACGAAAGGTGATATAGCGAAAAACGTTGAACGGCGTGAAGTACTGAACCAACGGATAAACGAATTCCTTAAACACGACCCGCCTCCAACCGCGCGGTAACGCGCTCAAGCGCCATGCCACGACTTCCTTTCAG
>SLBH01000349.1 GCA_007126415.1 Spirochaetales bacterium | reverse complement strand
CAACCCAGGTGGTGTTATTGAGGTACCACGCGATCGTGGCGTCGAGACCGCTCGAGAACTCGTGCGCCTGTCGCCAGCCGAGATCGTGTTTGATCTTGTTGCAGTTTACGGCGTAGCGATGATCGTGGCCGGGGCGGTCTTTCACGAAGCGAATGAGGTCTGTGTAGCGCTCGGTCGGCTCACCTCGAACGGCTGCTACCTTCTCGCAGATCGCGTGCACTAAGGTGAGGTTCTCCCACTCGTTCTCACCCCCAACGAGATAGGTTTCGCCGTTGCGCCCTCGGCGCATGATCGACCAGATCGCCGAGGCATGGTCTTCAACGTAGAGCCAGTCGCGCACATTGCCGCCGTCGCCGTAAACCGGAAGCGGTTTGCCTTCGAGCGCGTTCAGGATCATCAGCGGCACCATTTTCTCCGGGAACTGGTACGGGCCGTAGTTGTTCGAACAGTTTGAGATCGTGAACGGCAGGGCGAAGGTGTGGCCGTGCGCGCGTACGAGGTGGTCCGAGCTTGCCTTGGAGGCTGAGTAGGGGCTTTTGGGATCGTACGGGGTGTGCTCGTGAAACGCGCCCTCGGCGCCGAGCGATCCGAAAACCTCGTCGGTGCCGACGTGATGAAACAGCACATCATCGCGATTACCCCAGGCGCTGCGCGCGGCTTCCAGGAGGTTGAAGGTGCCGCCGATGTTGGTCTCGATGAAGGCGCGCGGCCCCACGATCGAACGGTCCACGTGCGACTCGGCGGCGAAATGCACCACGGTGTCGAACTCGTAGCGGGCGAAGAGATCAGCCACGGTGTCGAACTCGCGGATATCGGCGTGCTCAAAGACATAGCGAGGGGCCGAAACGCCGGCACTGTCGTGAGTCCCGGAGCCGTGAGGGCCCTCGGCGATTTCGTGCAGGTTGTCGAGGTTACCGGCGTAGGTGAGGGCGTCGAGGTTGACGACACGCCCCCGGAACTCAGGCTGCTCTAAGAGGTAGCGAATGAAGTTTGCGCCGATAAAGCCTGCGCCCCCGGTTACCAATACGTTATTCAGCGCTCGCATCGTGCTCTTCCTCCGTTCCAAACGCTCGTGGCGTCATCGCCTCAGCGGCGCACAAAATAGAACCCGTTCGCGCGATAAACCCCGTTGCCCTGACCCGAGCGCGACTGCGAGCTGTGGCCGGCCGAACCGTTCGGCGGCGAGGTGCCGGACTGCGTCGAGCTCAAGCGTTCCATGCAGTCGCGTAACGCCGTCTGCCAGGGACGCAGATACACTGCGTAGCGTTCGGCGATGCGCGAGCAATGCAGCACCGAGTACTTTGGCCGCACCGCAGCGGTGGGAAAGCGATCGCTCGAGACCGGAACAATCGGTTTGGCGGCGCTCGTTAGGCCCAACTCCAACGCGCACGACTGGATCTCGCACGCGTACTCATACCAGGTGGTGGTTCCGGTGTTCACAAAATGAAACGTGCCGTAATTGGGGTGCACCGACTGCACCATCGTTACGATCGCCTGCGCGAGGTCGCGTGCGTAGGTCGGCGAACCGTACTGATCGGACACAATCGTGAGCTCACCGTTGTCGCGGAGCAAACGGAGGATCGTCAGCAGGAAGTTGCGCCCGTGTTCGGCGTAGAGCCAGGCGGTGCGGATGATCACATGCTCGGTGAGCGCGCGGCGCAGCACCTGCTCGCCGGCGAGTTTGCTTGCACCGTACACGTTTTGCGGCGCGGTGGCCGAGCGTTCGCTGTAGCCCTTGCGGTTGGCACCGTCGAAGACGTAATCGGTTGAGATATGCAGTAGCCGCGCGCGAACCGCCGCGCAGTAGCGCGCGATCTCCGAGACGCCGTGCCGGTTTATGCGCCAGGCTGCGTCAACGTCGCTTTCGGCGGCGTCCACCGCGGTGTAGCCGGTGCAGTTGACTACCCACTGGGGCGGAGCCGCGGGTGATGCGGCCTCGATTGAGTCCGCCTCGGTTACGTCGCACTCCCTCCCCGAGGCGTAGTACTCGAGTCCGGCCTCGGTGAGCTCCTGTTCAACCAAACGTCCGAGCATTCCTTCTCGCCCAATCAGCCAGATCATGTTACTACCTCGCTTGGCCGCTCTCGCAGCAACGGAAACTTCTTATCCTTCTCGGAAACCGTCGGATTCTCAATCGGCCAACGGATGCCTATCGTGGGGTCGTTCCATGCAATGCCGCGTTCGCACTGTGGGTTGTACTCGGCGCTGCACTTATAGAACACCAGCGCATCGGGTGAGGTGACGAGAAAGCCGTGCGCAAAGCCGGCGGGTATATAAAGCGTCTCACCGTGCGCGGCTGTGAGCGTGGCGCCGCTCCAGACTCCGTAGCTTGCCGAGTCCGGGCGCAGGTCCACCGCGACGTCGAATATCTCGCCTTGCAGTACCGTTACAAGCTTGGCTTGCGCCGCCGGCGCGATCTGAAAATGTAGCCCGCGCAACACGCCGTAGCTGGAGTACGAGACGTTGTCTTGGACGAAGGTATCCTCGATCCCTAGGGCGCTGAACTCGCTCTGCTTGAAACGCTCCATGAACCAGCCGCGCTCGTCCTCGAAGCGCCGCGGCGTGATCAAGATGAGCTCAGGGACTTCGAGCCGCAAAGAACTAAACGGCATCGGCATTCCCCGCCTCATCGCGAGCCGGTTTTACCGACACGATCTCAAGTGGATTGTTGAGCCGCCACGGGAATGCGCTCCGTCCGAGCTCGTGCCTTACAACTATGGAGGTGCGCCCGGTGCGAAACACGCCGGCGTCGAACGGCGGGAGCGGCCCGTGTCCCGGCGCACCCCCCCCGCCGACCCGCGACAGGCGTACCCGACCACCGTGCGCGTAGCCGCTGAGCGCCGGCCGAACCTTGTGCCCGGCATACGCCGTAAACAATTCCGGCCGATGCGAGAGAAGAAGCGTGAACTCGGCCTTCTGAACAGGCGCGAGCGTGCGCGGCAGATGTGGGTTTGTCACGCGATGGCGCGTAATCTCCGCTACCGTGGTTCTCTGCCTTTTCGGAACTACTGGAAATATCACGACTGCATCCTAGTGCAGAAGCGTACGCCCGCGCAACCCGAAAGCCAATCGGTGCCGAGTAGTATTTTTTCATGAGCGCATACCGGCGATAAGAGCGATACCGCACCGCCCGATGGTGCTACCGAGCTTCGTCTTCCGGCGAGTGCCTTTCGGGGCTGCGGTCGAGGAAGTACACCACGATCCCTATAGAACCCTTGTTGCCAAGGCCGCTTGCAAACCGGTGATTGCGGGTACTGCCGGTGTCGCTATCTACGTGGGTGGTGCGGTACGCGAGCGCATACTCGGCGAAGAATGAAAGGATTTCGTGTGCCATGACTTCAACGCCGAACACCCCCTCGAGTCCAAAGGTAATCTCGCGCGGCCGCGTATCCTGGTTGAAGTACGCGAACAGTAACCCGCCTCCGGCGTATGGCGAGACACGCCCTGGTGAAAGATGATACTCGAGCGTGCTTCCAATCGCAAACTCGCGCCGTTCGGTCCCACTTTCGAAGCCGAAGCCGAGTAATCCGCGCAGCGCAAGACGCTCCCAGCGCGCCTTTATCCCGATGCCCGCCTCTCGATAGGGGTCTAACTCGAGAAGAATACTCGTAGTATTGAACACAACACCGAGTCGCTCAGGCGCACGCAGGCGCGATTCGTTATCCTCGTTTTCTTGTTGCGCCGCGAGGGGCGGCGCCGTCGCCGCGAGTAGCAGAAACAGGGTCGGCAGCACTAGCCGAGTTAGCGAACGTCGTATCCTAAGCATACCGCGCACTCCTCATCACGGCCGGGTCCAGGTGACGTACCACCCGCCGTGCGGGCGGGCCTCGTAATCGGTTGAGGAATGGATCGATGACTCGCTGCCGCGCCTGTTGAGCGAGCTCACACCGAACACAATCTCCCTTTTCTGTCGCGACCCCAGTACCGCGTCGGCGCTCACCAAGAAGGTGGGATTATCACGAGCGCGAACTTGCGCAACTTGCTCCCAACTCCCGGATCGGCGGTCGCGGACGTAGAGGCGGAAATGCGTGATCTCGGATTTGTTACCGGGGATGCGGCCCGGCGTGTGGTCCCACGCGATGGTTACGTGCGCCTGGTTGATGGGTATGTTTAAAGCCCCGATGTCGCCATCTGCGCTAAAGGGTGGAATACAGCCGGCGAGTGTGGCCAACACGATGATGAGAAAGACGATTGCGAGCCGATGGGGCAGGCAGCAACATTTCACCTACGCTATCCTCCAAATACGCCGAGAGTATACTGCAGAACTGTCGACAATTCATTGTGCTTCTGCGCGATTTTCGTAGAAAGGCGTGCCGGAAGACGCTACATTAGGGATGAGATGATTAGCGATAGCACCGTTGTACGAATTCCCGTGCATAACGTCTCGGTAGACCTTGCGTCCGAGAGCGTGATCCTCGACACCGACTCCGGAGTGTATTTCGGGCTCAATGAAGTAGGACGGCGAATCTGGCAACTGCTCTCCTCGCCGCAACAGGTCTGCGCCGTTCAAGCGGCGCTGGTCCGCGAGTTCGATGTTGAGCCCGAGCAGTGCCGATCCGATTTACTCCGGTTCTTGCAGGATCTTGCCGATCGCGGCCTGATAGAGGTGGTGGATGACGATCGCGGCTAAGGCGTTACGGCTTACGCCGACGGAAGCTGTGCTCTTGGTGGCCGCCGTAATAGCGCTTGTTGCTGCGCAGTTGATGGTGTGGTTCACGCCGTTTCGCTTCTGGAACCGGTGGGTGCGGCAAACGCAGGGCGCTTCCAAAGATGGGCGGTCACGATCCGGATCCCCCAAATGTGATACCGCCGCAATTGCCGCTGCGGTTCGTCGTGCCGGTCGGGTGGTGCCGCGCTCACGGTGCTTGGAACAGGCGATCGCGGGCGCATGGTTGTATCGCGCGTTCGGGTACCGGCCGTGCGTCATGCTCGGCGTGCGAGTTGAGGACGCGGAGACGATGGTTGCGCACGCGTGGGTGATTATCGATGGGGTAACTTGCATCGGCGCGCTCCCCGATCTCGACGGCTTTGCTCCGCTTGTGGCCCATCACCCCTACCACGGTAGCGGTAGCCGCCGGAACGCGCATAAGAGACGCGGCGCGTGAGCGGCATCTGCGGAATCGTGCGTTTCGACGGAGCACCCGTCTCGCGCCCTGAACTCCAAGGTATGGCCGAAAAGGCGGCGTACCGGGGGTTGCACGCGGCTGAGTACTATTGTTCCGGCTCCGTGGGTATCGCCTGCCTCTCGCTCGACACTACACCGGACGGTAGCGGTAGCTCTCGCCCGTTACAAGCCGCGAACGGCCGTTTGCTGTTCGCCGCCGACGCACGACTCGATAATCGCGACGATTTCACCGAAACAACCGGCGAGCGCGCCGGCGAAGCGAGCGACGCTGAGCTGATCTTTGCCGCGCTGCTGCGCAATCGGCAAAACGGTGCGGAGCGGCTGCTCGGCGACTTTGCCTACGCGTTTCATGACCGCCAACACGGTGAGACGCGCCTTGCGCGGGACGCAATGGGAATGCGCTCGCTGTACTTTCGCTGTGAGCCTCAGCGGTTGCTGTTTGCAACCGAAGCGCACCAGATCCTTGCCGCGCCCGGCGTGCCGAAGCGGCTGAACGAGACCGCTGCGGCATGGCACCTCACCGGTATGCAGACCCCGCCCGAGGTCGCGTTCTACGACGGTATCGAGCAGGTACGCCCCGGAGAGGAGCTTATCGTTGACGCGCAGGGAAAGAGGCGCAGTCGCAGGTACTGGCGCCCTGAGGATACCGCTCGCCTTCGGTATTCGGACGAACGCGAGTATGCCGAGCACCTGCGGGGTCTCTTTATCGACGCGATGCGGGCTCGGCTGCGTTGTCGGGCGCCGGCCGGTATCAGCCTCAGCGGCGGGATCGATTCGGCCGCTGCCGCGTCGGTCGCCGGATACTTGAGACAATTAGACAGTGATCTTGCCTTCCTGCGAGCCTACAGCTGGGTATCTACCGATCTCCCCGAGTGTGATGAGCGTGAGAATATCGAGCGAGTGGCCCATCGTTTCGGCATACCGGTTTCCTATATCGCCGTCGAGAAAATTCTCCCGTTAAGTGACGCTGCGTTAAGTGACGCCGGGCTAAGCGGCAGAAACGAAGGGCTGCAACCGGGGCCACATGAAGACGATCCGTTTTTTCCGGCCTTCGAGCCCTCAAATCGCGCGATCGTTCGCCGGGGCGTGTCTGAGGGAGTTTCGGTCATGTTCTACGGGCTGCGGGGCGACATGATATGCGGCGGCGATGTTACCGACGTACTCGGCCTCATGATGTCCGGGAAGCTCTCGGAAGCGCAAAGCGAGCTCGGATGGCTTAAGCGGCGATACCGGCTGAGCAAGCCGGGCGCTGTGTTCCGTTTTGTGGTACAGCCGCTGCTGTCGCGGTTCGCTCAGGGCCGCAAGCCGGGCGATTGGGAGACCGCCGGGGTTGCTGCTGCGCACGTGCGTAAGGATTTCCTTGTCCGTGCCGGGCTGCCTGCGCGTCACCCGCTCGATCTCGCCGCCGATTCGTACCGAGCATTCGACACTCGCCAACGATTCCTGCATGTGTGCGCTCCGATGGTCTACAGAACCGTGCAGCACGCCGAGCGGTTCACGGCCGGCTATGGTCTCGGGGTTGCCGATCCGTGGAGCGATCGCCGAATCGCGGAGTTCGCGCTCGCGTGTCCACAACACCTTATCGGCACCGCCCGCGCACCGAAGCGCTTAGCGAAGCGTGCTATGGACGGGATTATGCCGCCGGATGCTATTGCGGGCGCGCGCAAAGTTGTACCGAGTCCGATATACGAACGCACGCTGCGGCGAACGGCTCGAAGCACCGTGTTGCAGCTGTTGACCGACAGCCGTTGTGCGCAACTCGGATATATCGATGAGCAGGCGCTCCGTGCGCAGTTTGAGCGCTTTGTGCGTGGAGGTGAGGGCGTTCCGGATCTATGGCCTACGCTGTCGCTCGAGATCTGGCTCCGGAAGCACTGGTGATATCGTACCCGGTGAGTAAAGTTGTACGGCAAAATCATACCGAATTGGTATTGGACCAACGGCAACAGAGAGGGTTATACTTGGGCTAAGGATTCTGTGTCTGAAACCGAACGCACGGTATCGGGCCGTGCAGTCGTTTCTAAGGAGAAGGAAATATGTACAAAAGTGTGTCACAACAAGCACCCGAGTCGGAGATTCGCGAGCAATACAGCCCACCCAGGCTGAAGCGCTGGGGTTCGGTTGCTGAGCTTACCAAAGTGGGAAAGAGCACCAGAGTAAGCGATGCCTGGCCGGGGAATGCGCCTCATGATGAGCCGGGGAGCGTTAATCCTCCCGGTCTTGGTCGGAGATAGCGAGAGCTCACAGTAACAACGCGCGGTCGGTCTGCGGCCGCGCTCGCGTTCCAATAGTATGCCGCCGGTGCTCGACGTTGTTGTGCTGCTTGATTGCATTGATGGTGAAGCCTCGTTGCTCGAGTTCACGCGTGAGCCCGACGTAGAAAATGCTGTAGCCTCACTCGGCGAATCAATCGTCGCCAATCCTTCCTGGGATACCTTCAAAACCATTCACCTCTTAGCCAGAGTTGAGCCCTATCCGCTTCTTGCGGCAATCGGGGAGTTCTCGAATAGCGAGCGTAGGCGGCTCCAGGATCTCGCCGCTATGCTGCAGTTCTCGCTGCGAAGCTTCCGGTATCTTGACTACCGCGCCGCCGAGCGCGTCGCGACGCGGCTCGCCGCTCGGTTACTAAAGCGGCTCGGTGCCGAACGCCTCGCGAGGGCTACCTTCACCGCGATCCCGCGCGGCGGGTTATTGGTCCTCGGTATGCTGGCGTACCTGCTCGATCTGCGCCCGGAGCAGCTCCATCATGATCCCGGCGTGGCGTGTGAAACCCTGGTTGTCGTCGACGACTGTGCGTTATCCGGGGTGCGCTTCCGGGAGTTCGTCCAACACGTGTCCGCTCAGACGGTTGTGTTCAGCCCGCTGGTGGCGCCCGAGGGCCTGTGTCTCGCGATAGAGCGCTCAGAGCCCAAGCTGGAGGCCTGCGTATGCGGCGACTACCTGCAGGACTTGGCGCCTGAGCGCTTCGGGCGTGAGTACTCGGCGTGGTGCGAGACGCGGCGAGAGCAGCAGGGGGTGGATCCTTATTGGGTCGGCATTCCGGAGTATGTAGCGTTTGCCTGGAATGAGCCGCAGACAAAGTACTGGAACCCCGAGGCCTCGCGCTTTGAGCCGGGGTGGAACGTGGTCCCGCCGCGGATCTGCCTCAAGCGACGAGGATCAGAAGCAAATGCTGCACCGCTAAAGGTATGCCGAGCTTCCGTGGGCTGCATTTACCCTGCGGATCGGGTGCTCTGGGCCGAGGTCAACTCCGACGGCGATGAAGTAACCGTCTTGGTGCGCATTCCTCCCGATGCGTCCGAGGCGCCGCAATGGTACCATCTTGATAGGAACACCGCGGTGTGCTGGAGCGCGTTGATCCGCGACGGAAGCGTAGAAGGCGCCGCAGCGGAGCTACGCGAGCGCTACGATGTTGAGCCTGAGGTGCTACGGAACGACCTTGCGGAGTTCGTTTCGGATCTTACGCGTAACGGTATCTTGAGGCACGTCGAAGATTGAATGGAGGCTCGGATGTCGACGCGAGCGCAGCGGTACCGCGTCTATGGTTTGACCGTAGAAACCGAATTTCGGTTTAGAACGCCTATGATACGCTCCTCGTCGATGCGTGCAACGGGCGGCGCCGCGCGCCAGGTGCGCTTCAGCGTGCGTGAACCCAAAAGGCAGCGTGTACTATCGTCCGCTTCTCTCATCTACGCAGGCTCCGAGAAGAACCGCTTTGACGAAAGTGTGGTCCAGCTCTACGCTGCGGGGGACCTGCAGCTGATGCGCTTCCCGCGCATAGCCGATTTTGCGATCAGCCGGGGCGAGATCGTCTGCGAGCTCCACGATCCGCAGTTTGAGTATATGATCGAGATTTGCTTGCTTGGGCATGTCTTTGCCTACTACCTGGAGCTTTATGGCTGCGCGGCGTTGCATGCCGGCGCGGTGGCGCTCGAGGAGCACGCGGTGTTGTTCGTAGCCGACCGCGGCACCGGTAAGAGCACGCTTGTCGCATCGCTGCTGCAGATCGGGTGCTCCCTCATAGCCGACGATATTGCGGCGCTTGACGCGTCCGAGGGCACCGTACGCTGTCGCCCCGGCTACCCGCAAATGAAGCTTACAGCCGAGCAGCTATCGCGTGACCTCGGCACGGCTTCCGAGTTCCCGCGCGTGCATCCGGACTTCGACAAACTGAGCGTACCGGTTGAGGCGCTCGGCCGGTTCTGCGAAACAACGCTCCCTGTGGGGTGCATCTATGTGCTGGAACGCGTGGAGAAGGAGCCGGTAAAGCCGGCCCCTGGAACGCCGGCCGGGCGGACGTTACAGACGTCGCCTGGGGCGTCGTCGGGCGTTTGTAGCTTCAATCTTCTTTCCCCTGGTGAGGCACTGGTGAACTTGGTGCGCCATAGCTTCTTAGCGGAGCTGCTGGAACAGCGTGCCGACGGCGACGGTCTGCGCGAGCGGCGTTTGCGTCGGCTGGGCAGTATTGTGCAGGCCGTTCCGGTGAAGCGGCTGCGCGTTGCGAGCGGGCTTGAGATGCTCGCAGGCGTACAGGCCGCCGTTCGTGACGATCTGGACCGCGAGCTTGGTTCGCGCGCCGCCGGCGGTGCGAGCGCGGTGTCTCGGCATGCGTAACCTGGTCTCGGCGCTGCGCTTGGTATGGCGGAGCGGTTCCGGACTCATGGTGGCCTCGATCTGCGTGGTGGGGCTGCAGGCGGTGGTTCCCCTTATCCCGCTGTACCTCACGCGGCTTATCGTAAACGCCATCGCAGACGGCGCGGAGCATGAGTATGTGCTCATGCTCGTGGCTGCCGCCGGGCTTGCTACCGCGGTCTCCATGGCGCTCCGTGGTCTTGCGTCGTATGTGCGTGAAGCGCAGGGGCTTACCTTGAGCGACTACGTCCAGTCGCTGATACACCGGAAATCGCTTGAGGTGGATCTGGACTACTACGAGGGGCCGTCGTTTTTCGACAAGTTGCACCGAGCGCAAGAGGAAGCCCCGTATCGACCTGCGGCGGTGGTTGAGAACCTCATGGTAATGCTGCGGAGTTCGCTGTCATTGGCGGGCATTGTCGGCATTCTGATCTACGTGTTGCCGTGGTACGCGTTAGCTGCGCTCGCGCTCGCTTCGTTGCCGCTTGGCGTGGTCCGGTTGGTGTTCTCACGTCGATATTTCCGCCGGCGAATGCAACGCACAGCCAACGAGCGTCATGTGATGTACCTAAACTGGTTGCTCACCAACCGCGATCATGCCAAGGAGCTGCGCATATTCGGTCTGAGTCCGCTACTATCGGCTCGCTCGGAGCAGCGTCGGAGCGCGCTGCGCAAGGAGCGAATTCGACTGGCCGCCGGTCGTTCGGCGGCCGAGGTTGGCTCGTACCTCATACAGACCGGCGCGGTGTTTGGTGTGGTCGCGGTCGTTGCGCTGAACGCATTGCGGGGCGATACTACGCTCGGCGATCTGGTGATGCTCCTGCAAGCGGTGCAGCGTGGTCAGACCCTGGTTGGTGAGTTGCTCGGCGGCGCGAACGGCTTGTACGAAAGCAAACTATTTCTAGCGGCGGTGTTCGAGTTTCTGGGGCTTAAGCCGAGCATTGAAGCACCGGAGGCGCCGCTTGCACCGCCGCAGCAGTTGGAACGCGGAATCGAGCTCGAGCATGTGTATTTCGCCTATCCGAACACCGAGCGCCTCGTGATCGAGGACGTCTCTATGCACGTGGGGCCGAACGAGATTGTGGCGCTGGTGGGCGATAACGGCGCTGGTAAGACCACGCTGATGAAGCTGGTTTGCCGCTTCTACGATCCCACCCAGGGCGCGGTTATGGTAGACGGAACGGACCTGCGCGCGATGCACAAGCAGGATTGGTGGAGCCGCGTCACCGCGCTGTTCCAGGACCCGGGGCAGTACTACTACACCGTGCGGGAAAATGTGTGGTTCGGCCTGCCTGATCGTGCCGTAGATCAACAAGGCATCGAAGCCGCAACGCAGCGCGCGCAAGCGCATGAGTTCATTCAGAAGCTGCCGGAGCGATACGAAACTCCTCTCGGGCGCTTTCTGAAGGAGGGCGCCGAGCTCAGCGGAGGGCAGTGGAAGAAGCTCGCTCTCTCTCGCGCGTTCTATCGCGACTCGCCGGTTGCAATTCTTGATGAGCCCACCAGTGGCGTCGACCCGGAAAGCGAGGCGCGACTCCTGCAGACCCTGCGCCAATGGGCCCAAGACAAGAGCGTGTTGTTGGTTACTCATCGAGTGGCGGCGGCACGCATCGCCGACCGGGTATACGTGATGCGCGACGGGCGAATCGCCGAGCACGGCTCGCACGATGAGCTGTGCGCGCGCGAGGGGATCTACGAGCGCATGTACCGCATGCAGCTCGAGCAGATTCAAGGGAAGCGGTCGTGACACTCGAGCAACGCGCACTACTGCACCTCGTCGCAGCCGGCCTCGGCTTGCGCACGCCCAACCTCCGACCGGCCGGCGATGTCGATCTATCCTCTGTAGACTGGGACACGGTGATCTACCTCGCGCGACTGCACGGCGTGCTCGGGCTGTTGGGCGCCGGGATGGAAGCTCCGGACGCCGTCGCGCGCCGCCGGCGCGCGACGCAGGTGCCGCGTGCGGTCATTGAGCGCGTTACAGAGCTGCGAGACGCCGAGGTGCAACGCAGTGTATACCTTTCGTGCGAGCTGCTGCGCGTGTTGCAGCTGCTTCAAGACGGTGGAGTTGAGGTTTTGGCGTTCAAGGGCCCGCTCTTGGCGCACCGGGTTTACGGCGGAATCGGGCGGCGCTCGTTCTGGGATCTCGATCTGCTTATTCCAAAGGAGGCTTTCGCGCGTGCACGCGCGATCCTAGAACGCGACGGCTATCAACCCGAGGAACTCTGGAGCGCGCGCCGAGAACGCCGCGAGTTACGGCGTAACTGTGAGTATAATCTCGATCATCCCGACCGTGGTGTGCACCTCGAGCTTCACTGGCGCTTTGTCCCGAGCTACCTTGGTTTTGCACGCAGCTCGCGAGAGATGGCGGGGTTCTGGGCCCGCTCCGAGACGGTTCTGTTTATGGGCCACCGCGTGCCGGTTTTGCGGCTCTCGGATGAACTGTCGGCGCTCGCGGTACACAACGCCGTGAAGCACGCCTGGGAGCGGCTGCGGATGGTGGCCGATATCGCGGCGTTCGCAGTACTGCTCACCTCGCAGCAGACCGGCGGGAGCGCGCCCGGCGGGAACGCGGCCGCTTGTAGCCAAAGCTGCGCCGAGATCATGGCGCGCGCCGAGGCTTTGGGGGCCCGGCGCGCGCCGGCGGTCGGCCTTTTGCTTGCCGAGCGACTCCTTGGAGCACCGGTTCCCGAGGCGCTCCGGGCGTGGGCGCGGGCAGACCGCCGCGCCGAGCCCCTGGCGGAGCGCTTTGCGGAGGATCTCTTTAGCTTCAACGGGGTTGAGGTGGTCGATAACCTGCGGCGCGCGCGCAGCGTGCTTGCGCTCCGCGAGCGCCGGCGAGACCGCGCGCGCCACTTCTTGCGGCTCGTGCGGATTGCTGTCTTGCCGAGCGACCGCGAACGGGAGCTACTCCCGCTTCCGAAGCCGCTTCGGTGGGTGCAGGTTGCGGTGCGCCCGTTTCGCCTTGCGCGGAAGTACCTGCTTCGGTATCTTGCGCGGCTCAGGGGCCGAACAGGGCGAGCGTAGCTACAATGGTTGCGAGAAAGCCCACGCCGGTGGCCACAATCGGGAAGTGCCGGTTGAAGTTGTATACGAAGTTGTTCCGGAGCACCTCGATGTGATCCCCGGCGGCAATAGGCGCATCATCGCTCTTGCGGTTTCCTTCCGAGTCGTAGACGCGGAAGCTCTCGTTGGTGTTGAGTTCGCGGTCGAACCCGCCGGCCTGCCGGATGTGTGCAAACGCGTCCATCCCGGCGAGTACCGGGTACTGGCCGGGCGCGGCCACGCCTCCGGTTATCAGCACGCTCGGCTCGCCGTCCGGCGGCGTGCTGGGGTCACGTGGGATCACGATGCGGTCGAACGGCTGTAACTCAACGTCGTACTCGGGGCTGTAGTCATAAATCAGTGTCTCGAAGCTCACCGGAAGCTCTACCGCACGGCCGTCTCGCATGAGCTGCGCGCGCTGTAGGTCCGCGCGCGACGAAATACCGGTGTACATGCGGTCGAGCACGCCGTAGAGCGTCTCGCCGATACCGATCGGGACTACCGCACGGTTATATCCGTCGGTCGCAACCGGCGCGTCCGGTGCGTCCGGTGCGGCGCCGTCGAGGTCCGTGGGTGGAGGGGATATCTGGCCTTCAAGGTAGACAACCGGTCGTTGCGTAATGCGTGACGGGATTCGGATGACGTCGGCGTCCTCGAGCTCAAAGGTGCCGGCGTCCTCGCTAATGTCGATGAAGTAGGTGCGAACCGATTTGCCCTCGTAGCGCGTTACGCGTACGCGCGTGAGGTCGGCACGATTGGTGGTTCCTCTTACGAAGCGCATGATTTCGCGCATGGTTTCGCCCTCGGCAAGCTCGATCCGTCCGCGTTGGTTCACCTCGCCGCCGACGTGTACCACGCGTTCGGTTCGCACAAGTTGGACGGTATCTCCGGGGCGTACGAAAGGATCCTGGCTCTCATCGCCGAGGTCTATAGCCCGAAAGAGATCGAACTCGTTGCGCTCGCCGGTACGAGATATGACGGTGACGGTACGTATCGAGCTGTACGGTGCGAGGTGCTCGCGTACCACATCCGAGAGCCGCGAGAGGCCCCAGGCGGTTACGGTTCGGCTTTGGGGGAGCGCGCCGGTAAGACGCACCTGAAACACCCCTACCGAGACCAGCGAGAGCGAAGGCAGGCTGCGCGGTATCGCTTGTTCCACGATACTCTCGATACGCGGACGAAGCTCAGCGAAGCTGAGTCCTTCGGCGTTGATCTGGCCGAACACGTTCAGGTTGATCGTGTAGTCGTTCTCTACCGTTACCTCGCTTGCAACCACTTCCCCGGCTCGCAGGTAGGTAATGCGGTAGATATCGCCCGGGGTCACCGGGTACGAGCTGTCGGCGGTCGCGAGTTGCAGCCGTTGGGTAGGGTCTGCAACCGTTTCACCCGCGATTACCGGCGGCTCGCGCAGTTGCTCGAACCGTTGCGGTGCGGTCTGCGTGGGTGCAGAGAGCGCCGGGCCGAGTAACAACACCATCGCGAGCACGCCCGCGAGCGCACTGCGCCCTCGTTTCGTATACAGTCGGTTCAGGTTCTTCATCGCTCTTTCATCACTTTTTCTCATTGCCGAGTGCTCACGTCGTTTTTGGCTTCCCGGCCGGCGCCGCCGCCGGCCTCCGTGCTGTTTTGCCGTTTTCGACGGCTTGCGAGGTTCTTCCTAACGATTGCCATCAGCTTCGGGTCGGCCAGCAGTACCGTAAGACCGTAATGCGCGAGCGCGAGCGCTACGGCCGCTCCGAACGCAGCGAGCGTTACCCTCATTGAGATCTGCCCGCGGTACGGGCTTATCTTCTCATCCGGAACCTCGGCCCACTCCAGTACTGTGAACCCGGGGTTAGTCTCGGCGCTCAACCGTGCGATTTCGTACTGCTCCTGCAACGATGTGCGGATGCGTTGCTGCAGCGCGAGGTCGCTCCGCAGGCGCCCGAGACGCAGCGAGAGATCCGGGAGCTCAGAACGCGCCGGCATGGTACGCGTGCCGCCGGCGTAGCCTTGTTCGACCTGTTCGATGAGCTGGGCGACGGTATTGCGCTCGGAACGCATCCGAATGAGCTCCGGGTCGTTCTCGATGCGGGTGCGCTCGGTGTAGGTACGGATGCTGCGCTCGAGCTGCATAAGCTCGGCCTCGAGGCTGCGAAGCATACCCGATTGCGAGTTGGCGAGCTCCTCAACGCTGAGTACGCCGTATTCTTGCTGAAACTGCCGGATCTGAGCCTCGATATCGGCAACTTCCTGCTCTACCTCGGCGAGCGTTTCCTCGAGTGCCTCGAGCGTGCGTCCACGCGTGAGCCCCCCGCGCTCGCGAAAGTAGCGTTCGAGTTGCTGTACAATTCCGTTTGCCACTTCTTGAGCGTACTCGGGGCGAATATCTTCGTAGCCGATTGTGAGGGTGCCGGTATTTGAGTTGTAATCGTAGGTGCTGTTCGCCAGCACCACGTTGCGGCGTCGCGAACGGTTTGCGCCCTCCATGTTGTAGTACTCAAGCATGTTGTGCGCCTCTATGATGTCGTCTATAAAAGACCGGCTTCTGAGGATCTGCATCGCGAGCCTTCCTGGGCTCGCTCCCGTTCTGGGAACCGACATGCCGAGGGACTCGAGAATGGTCTCCATTCCGCCTCCGGTGGGATCCTCCCCTATCAGGAGAATCGCCGAGGCGCGGTAGCGGTTCGGCAACGGGCTATCCTCGGGAGGAAGCCGCAAACTTACGATCGAGAACGCAACCACGCCGATCGCGGCGAGGAGGGTAACCGCCACGATGAACACGCGGTAGCGCAGCAGGATCGTGAGGTAGTGCAGAACCCCTTCGAGAAGCGTTCGCTCAGCGGTTTTTGGTTCGTTGTTGCTGGTGCCTTCGTCCATTGCAGTTCCCATTGTACGTCATATACTAGCCGCAATCACCACTGTGTGTAAATTATCCCGAAAGTACCAATAAATGCCTAACTGCGTAGTATACTAAAGTACGGACGCTCATGCTGCGGTTGTATAGTGTTACGGCTTATAGCTGCGAAAATTTTGAAGAGTAACACATATGTGACTCAAAAAGTAGTATACTTAAGGTACAAAATTAGCATAAAGGTGATTTGTTATGAGCGAAAATGAAGCCCATGCCGACAAGCACGTTCATTTGGTTGCCACACGAGCAGTGCAAAACACGTGTTTTCTTTCTTTCTTGAACGAGCAAATGCGCGCCTCGCTTCACACAAGCCTCGAGGAGGCGTTTTCGCTCGTGGCTTTAGATCCCGAGACAACCGCGCTCGTCTTGATTGATGTCAACTACATTGGGCTTGACCGTGTGCTCGAGGAACTGTCCGGTCTTCAATTCCCGGACTCGGTCTCGTGTGCACTCTTAAACGTCAATCGCGACGCGCCCTGGGGTGCCGAGTGCGTGCTGCATGGAATCCGGGGGTTGTTCTTTGAGGACGACTCACTCGAGCTGTTACGGCGCGGTATCTCCGCGATGTTGGAGGGCAGCGTCTGGATTTCGCGTGAGACTCTGCTGGCCGCAGCGGTACACCCCCATCAAGGCCGAAACGGCGACCAACCGTATTCCGCGTTAGAACAGCTAACTCGGCGCGAGAAGGAAATTCTTGGGCTTATCTGTATCGGCGCAACCAATCAGGAGATCGCCGATAAGCTGTTCATCAGCACCAACACCGTCAAAACCCATATCTACAAGATTTATAAAAAGATAGATGTGCCCAACCGAATGCAAGCCGCGTTATGGGGCGCTAAGAACCTCTAACCGGTGATAAAGCGACGGAGGTAATCGCGCCGTCGCTTATCATACTTAAGTGCCGGACTCAGTCATGCTCCGCCCTTCAACATACTAGAGTACTCATCAATCCCTCTATACGACAAAACGAATACCTTCTCTCGATGTCCTGTGCGTTCGAATTGCAGTACGGTAATACACGACCTATACACGGCGTCGGCGAGGCGTCGGGCTGAGCGGAGTCTGTTACGGCGACCCGGTTGGTCTTCAATGCGGCAGAGCTTCGCTCTTCTTCTGGGAGAGCGCACTACCCGAGTTGCGCCCGTGCGCCGATACGGCGCCGCATCGCCCCTTTATTGAGAAAAGAGATAAAAAACGAGTATGAAATCAAAACCCTTTGTCCCACGGTCACGCTTGTGGTGGAAGCCCGCCTTTCGCTCTTCTTTCGGAGAGCATGAGTTCGGTATCTACCCCGAAGGGACGTTTCGACGACTTCTCGAGTACGAGAAGCAACGCTCGGACCGTTTAGGCCAGACCGTCTCGCTTGTAGTCTTCAGTGTTGAAGCTCGCGTGGCCCGTTCGCGTGAAGCAGTGCAACCAGGTGTGGCGGAGCTCGTTGCGGTTCTCAAGCGCCGCGTGCGCAAGACCGATTCGCTCGGCTGGTTGGAGAACGGGCGCGTTGCGGTGCTCCTTCCGCTCACCGACGCCGAGGGCGCGCGCGCCTTTGTGCAGGCGCTCGGAGGTGAGCCTGCCGGGCTATGCGGGCCGATCCAGATCTCGACGCACCCGCACGAGCTCAGCCGGGAACACGCCCAGCCGCCCAACCGCGACAACGGCGAGGCCGGCGACAACGGCGAGGCCGGCGCGTACGAGCACGGCTGCGTAGACGAGGTGGTGCCCGGCCTTGCGTTCGAACAAGTGCTGGTGCGTCCCATTCCGGGCTGGAAACGCGCGCTGGACCTCTTCGGGGCCGTAACCGGTCTTATTGTACTCGCGCCGCTGTTTTTGTTTGTGGCACTCCATATCAAACTGGTTTCGCCCGGGCCGGTGTTTTTTACTCAGCCGCGCGTTGGTCTCGGCGCACGCGAGTTTCGCTTTATCAAGTTCCGGACCATGCATGTGAACACCGATCAAGGGTTTCACACGCAGCACGCCTCGGCCTTCATCCGGACCAACACACCGATGGAGAAGCTCGATGAGCACGACCCGCGCATCTTTTTTGGCGGGCGGCTCCTGCGCGTGCTGTGTATCGACGAACTGCCGCAGCTTTATAACGTGCTGCGCGGAGAGATGAGCCTCGTAGGTCCGCGTCCCTGTATCCCTTACGAAGCCGCCGAGTATCAGCGTTGGCATCGCCACCGCTTCAGTATTCTCCCGGGGCTCACCGGGTTATGGCAGGTCAGCGGCAAGAACAAACTGTCGTTCGCCGAGATGATCAGATTAGACATTCAGTACGAGAAGACCATGTCGCCGAAGCTCGACCTCGTAATCATTCTGCGCACCTTCCCTACGATCGCGATGCTGCTGGTTGAGGCGGCCGGTCGCAAACTCTCTCGCATAAGGAAGCCTCCCGATGTGTAGCATTGTGCGTGTACTGCGAAGCTCGTGCTCTAAAACCGGGCTTGCGGTGTTGATCCTGTTCGTGAGCTCTGTTGCGGTAGCCACCGGTCAAAGCTCTCAGATTCTCGACGGCTCCAACGGCGTGGGGTTGGGGCTATACAGCGAGCTGGACGGCGCCTCGCTCAGTGAGGTCGGCGGGTACGCCGCGTACTCAATTGCCGGTATCATGGATGTCGGCGGCTACCTGGCTCGCGAGTCCGAGACGGTGGGAGATCGCGAGGGCACCAACACCACGATCGGTTTTGTGTACAACGTCTTGCCGGTCAAGCAACAACCCGGAATGCCGTTCTCGCTGCAGTTGCGGTTGAACTACGGGCTTACGCTGGTGGACCGCGATCTGGTGGTCGCAGAGCTTCAAGCAGGCACCAATGGGGTGTTTGACGACATTCAAAGCGTCGAGAGTACGCGCAGCACCTACACCATCGCGGCCGGCATTATGCACGATATTCGCCGCGGAGAGCACCTATCGTTTCGCCTCGGTGCTGAGGTGGCCTACCGCGTGAAGCGCGCCACCTATAGTGCGGTGTTCACAAGCTCCGATGACGATGATGAGGACAGTATTACCGAAGAGACCTTGGGTTTCCGCGAGACCGATTTCTACGTGGTGCCGATCGCCGGCGCGAGCTGGCGCCTGCCCGATGGGCCGATTCTTTCGGTACAGACACGCGTGTGGCTGAATGCCGACAACGCGCTGGTGCTGCGGCCCGAGCTCGGAATCGTGTTTCCGCATTTCCAGTAGCGCGTTTGCACCGAAAAGGGCGTATATTATGCCTCAGGATGAGCGAAGAGATCTGACACGCTTTGTTCTCAATGTTCCGGCGTATGTGGTGACGCGTCCTAAACGTAGCACGCCCATAGAACGGTATAGAACGCGCACGCGCGACGTATCGGCCCACGGTGCGTTCATCTATCTCGAAAAAGCGCTTAGCGTCGGAACCAGGATAAGTCTCGAGATGCAACTTGTCATCGGCAGCTTGCCGGAGCTTCTGCAGGTCTCGGAAAACGTCACGGTGACGGTGAATGGAAAGGTAGTGCGTCGAAACCACGAAGGCATCGGAATTATGTTCGACGCTCAGCTTAGGTTTCACCAGCTTCAGGTTGGTGAGGAGGTAAAAACCAATGGAACAACCGAATTTTAGAAACCACGTCTCGCCCGACGACCACCCTGACAGTGGCTATCAGTGGCAGCCGTTGTTCAACGGCATGCAGTCCGAGCACAACCCCCGTAAGGACGGGCTCTACAGTCCCGCCGAGTTGCAGGCGCTTATCGAGCACGAGCAAGTCCGCTCACGGCGCAACGGCGAGCCCAATGCACTGCTCATCTGCCGGCTCAACGGTTCGCAGGGCAAGGAGCGCATCGTCCGCCGTATCGTCGAGACCCTCACGCGCAGCGTACGCGAAACCGATCATCTGGGTTGGATGAGCGAAGGCGAGCTCGCGGTGGTGCTCCCCGGGACCTCGGCCGAGGCGGCCGAGCATTTAAAAGACAAGCTCACCGAAAACGGCCTCTCCGACGCGGTTGAGCTCAGCGTGAAGCCGTTCTAACAACGCGGCGTTCCGGTCTTCCGCCCTCATGAAACTTTCCATTATCATCGTCAGCTACAACACCCGCGCGCTCACTCTAGACTGCATCGAGTCGGTCTATAACCAGACCGCGCCGGGGAGCTTTGAGCTCCTGGTGGTAGACAACGCGTCGACCGACGGCAGCGCCGAGGCCATTCGCAACGCCTTCCCGGCAGCCTACAATCCGGAGCTCCGCCTCTTTGCGCTCTCTGAGAACCTGGGGTTCGCCGGCGCCAACAACATGGCCGCCGCCGAGGCGCGCGGCGAGTACGTGCTGCTCCTAAACCCCGACACCGTGGTGCTGGAGCGCGCGCTCGACACCCTCGCCGCATTCGCAGACCGCCACCCCGAGTACGGCATCTACGGCGGGAGCACGGTGTTCGCCGACGGCACCCCCAACCCCACCGCGGGCTGGATGAAGCCGTCGGTATGGAGCATGTTCTGCATAGCCGTGGGGCTTGCAAAGCTCTTTCCCCGCTCCGGGGTGTTTAACTCGGAGTCACTCGCCGGGCGCGACTGGAGCGCACCGTTTGAGGTAGATATCGTGACCGGGTGCCTCTTCATGATGCGCCGGGCCGACTGGCACCGCCTTGGCGGCTTTGACGAGCAGTTCTTCATGTACGGCGAGGACGCCGACCTCAGCCTGCGCGCCGCCGCGGCCGGGCTGCCGGCGGTCTTGGTGCCTGAGGCACAGATTGTGCATTACGGCGGCGCCAGTGAGCCGGTGCGCAGCGACCAGATGGTGCGGCTCTTTCGGGCCAAGGTGCAGGTGTTCCGCGCGCATTACCGGCCGGTGCGGGCCGCGGCGCTGGTGGGGCTGTTACAGCTGTGGTGCGCGGTGCGCATCGCCGCGTTTGGCTTCGCCGGCGCGGTGGCCCCGGTCGCCAAGCATCGCCGCGCCGAGTGGTCGTCGGTCTGGCAACGGCGAAGGCACTGGAGCGGCGGTACCACGGGCGCGTAGTCGTCCTCCGCGGTGTCGCCCGGCGGCGACGTTAACCGTAACTCCGCCGCGCGTGTAGCCCAGAAGCTTGAGTGTAGATATGCAATGATCAGTCTAGTTATACCTGCGCACAATGAAGAAGCAGTGATCGGCCGCTGTCTTAGCGCCTTGCTTGACGATGCCGAGCCCGGCGAGCTCGAGGTGATCGTGGCCTGTAACGGCTGTAGCGACCGCACCGCCGAGCGCGCGCGTGCGTTCGGGCCTCCCGTGCAGGTCATTGAGCTCGCCGAGGCCTCCAAGACCGCCGCGCTCAACGCCGCCGATACCTGTGCTACGGCCTTCCCGCGGCTTTACATCGATGCCGACGTGGTGTTGCCGCTCGCAGGTGTGCGCAAGGTCGCCGAGGCGTTGCGGCAGGACGGCGCACTACTCGCCTCGCCGGTAGTGAAGACCCACACCGGCGCCTCAAGCGCCGCGGTTCGCGCGTTCTACGACATCTGGTTACGGCTTCCCTACAACCAGGTGATGGTTGGAACCGGCGTGTACGCGCTCTCTGAGCGCGGCCGCGCCCGTTTCGGCGAGTTCCCGCCCGTCATCTCGGACGACGGCTTTGTGCGGTCGCGGTTTACCCCGGACGAGCGGATCGCAGTGCCGGGCGCCGTGGTGCAGGTGGTTGCGCCGCGTACGTTGGGAGATTTGATTCGGGTGAAGACGAGATCGCAGCTCGGGATCTATCAGTTGGCGCGGTCGAACGATATCTCTCAGCGACGAAGGGTAACGGACAAGAAGCACCCGATGCGGATTCTGCGCTCCCTGCCGTGGAGACCGTCCCTACCGTGGAAGCTTCTCGTGTACTGCACCACAAATGTCGTCGTCCGTTTCCGGGCGCATCGTCGTGTGCGGGTAGGAACCGCTGGGCATTGGGATCGAGATCACGCTGCGAGAGACATGATATAGCGGGAGAGGGTAATGAAGCTGCAACCGGAGAACCGGTGTGTCCGGAAGCGCGGCTTGTATCCGCCGGTCAAACTAATCCGCCAAGCGAATGCGGTGATGCAATAGTGCCGTCAGAAATCAAGAGAATTCGGCTCGGAACCATCCATGCAGATTCGCTGTCGATGTCTGAAGCTTTGGATGTGATCGATGAGCTCATAGAACAGCGAAGCGGAGGATTTATCGTGACGCCGAACGTCGATCATGTCGTTCTATCTGAGCGTAGCACAGTGCTTCGAGAAGCATACGCCAAGGCTGCCTTGTCCCTGGTCGACGGGATGCCGCTTGTATGGGCGGGCTACTTGCTGGGTCATCCGTTCCCGGAGAAGATCTCCGGGTCAGATTTGGCGTGGCCGCTTCTTCAGATGGCTGCGCGAGCAGAGCGGCGGGTCTATTTGCTCGGCGGCGCGTCTGGTGTTGGTGAGATAGCAGTCGGCAAGATAAGAAAGCAGTTGCCTGGTATCAAGGTAGTGGGTATCGACGCCCCGCCTCTCGGTTTCGACCGTGATAATCTCGCCGAGCGCGAAGCGTTCGATCGCATGCAACAGGCCGGCCCCGATCTTGTATTTGTAGCCCTTGGCTGTCCGAAGCAGGAGCTACTAATGCACCGCTGGTTTTGTGAGGGCACTGAAGCGATTATGGTGGGCGTTGGTGCCACCCTGGACTTCATATCCGGAAAGGTCAAACGTGCACCGAGCTGGATGTCTATGAACGGCCTGGAATGGCTGTATCGAATGACGCAAGATCCCTGGCGATTGTCTAAGCGGTATTTGGTGCGCGACATACGCATAGTGAGAATTGTCGCTCGTACGCTGATGATGAGCTCCGAGGATCGTGTCGTGTATCGTAGCCGGCCT
>SLBH01000387.1 GCA_007126415.1 Spirochaetales bacterium | reverse complement strand
CGGCGTACGCCTGCGCCCTATACCTGTGCGGTCATCGAGCGGGCCTCGCGCTTGAAGGCCTTCGCGAGGTGACTCTCGATCTTCAGCAGATGCTCCTCAGACTCGATGCGAAACTCTTCGAGCGCGAGCGGTTCAATCTGCTCGATACGCATGCCGGCTTCGCGGTAGTGACACAACAGGTTCGCCATATAGACCGTGAGCACGACATCGATGTTGTCCGGCGGAGCGTCGGACGGCGCGTGGTGGTACTTGATTGAGTGAACTAACGCATCCGGGAAGTTCCATTTCTCGGCGATCATCGCTCCGATGTCGGCGTGGTTCAACCCGCTCGCGAGGTCTTCGAACAGCTCTACCGGTATTCCTTTGTCGGAGCAGAAGCGTTGGATGTTCTGGATGAGATCGGGGTGTACCGAAGCGAAGATGATCTTCCCCATGTCGTGCAGTATGCCTCCGACAAACACGTCGTCGAGAATGTGTTTCTTGCGCGTAATGCTCTTCGCCAAATTGTAGGCGTAGAACGCGGTTTGGTACGAGTGCTCCCAGAGCTGTTTGGTTGCCGGGCCGTCGTGTCCGAGCACCTTCTGCGTGCCGTAGGAGTATAATAGATTTCGAAGTCCGCGCATCCCGACGAGTTTCACCGCCTCAACGATGTTATCGACCTTTTTCGGGAGCATGAACTGTGCCGAGTTTACCACCTTCAACAGGTCGGCGGTTAGTGCCGGGTCGGTGCTGACCTGGCGAGCGATCTCGGAGAGCTCCACATCGGGGTCGGAGATCATTGACTGTAACTGCGTGATGTTCTCGGGAAAGCGTGGGAGTGATTCTATCTCGTCCGCGATGCGTTGCGAGATCATCTCGAGATTCTCGACGCGAACCTCGGACATCGGGATGCGAACCTGGGCGACCGTTTCGGAGCCCTCGAAGTCGATATCGAATGCGTCTTCATCGAGCCCGATCTTCTTGAGCATGAGCACCAGTATCACAATGCCGAGTCCGGCACCCTCGGAGTCGTCCAGCACGGTGGATAGCGCTTCCTCGAGCGAGTCGAAGGCTCGCGAGCGCGCGATGCGGTCGTAGACGCGCATCTGCTCTCGACGCACGATCTCGGCGTTGTTGCAGACCGCGAGCCGGAGGTCTTTGCCTTTGGCGTGAAACACGACGCGAACGTACAAACCGGCCTCTTTCTGCTTCTCGAGGTAATGATCGATGTTGTCGAGGGTGTCTTGCTTGAAACGCTCCATTCCGCGGCGGTAGTCTTCCTCGTTGTGAACATCGAGGCTGCGTTCGTGGAAATAGACGCGTTTAGTGTTGGCTTTCTTGGCGTTTACGGCGAGCTCGCGCAAGCAGTACGCAAGCGGGTCTTTCAGCCTGTCTTGCCCCATCTCGCGCAGGAAGACCGCGAGAATCTCCTCGAGATATACCTCGGTTTCGTGCGGGAGTGTATAGGACTTCACCGTCAATGGTATTCCGCTACGTGCCGCCTGAATTACCTTCGACTCGTCTACTTTTTTCGGCATCGCTTGGATTCCTCTACCATTGACTTTGGACTAAAGTATAATTCGTATCCCCAATATGTCAAGCGTAGCGCCGTCGAGCGTTGTGGAGCACCACCGTCGTGACCGCCGGACAGCGCTCGCGCGGCGGCCGTCCTCTGTCACCGACCGCCAAAGCGCTTCATCTGATCGGCCATTTCGCGCAAACGCTTTTCAACAAAAGAGTTAACGGTGCCGGCCTTGAATGAACCGCGCTGCGTGCGCACGCCGGCCTGCAGCCCGGTGAGAATCTCGATACCTTGGTCGATTGTGTCAACCGCCCAGATCCGGAATGTACCGTTTCGTACCGCATCTTGCACCTCGCGCGAGAGAATGAGGTTCTCGATGTTGCCGCGCGGTATGATCACGCCCTGGGTGCCGGTAATGCCGATCTTGCGGCAGACTTCGTAGAAGCCCTCGATCTTCTCGCTGATCCCCCCGACGGCCTGCACCTCTCCCATCTGACTAACCGAGCCGGTGACCGCGATGTCCTGTCGTAGCGGGACCTCCGCTATCGCCGACAGCAAGACGTAGATCTCGCTCGAGCTCGCCGAGTCGCCGTCGACCTCTACGTAAGACTGCTCGAAGCAGATGCTCGCTCGAATCGAGAGCGGGTGTTCGCTGAGATACTTCGACTGTAGGTAGCCTTCAATGATGTACACGCCTTTGTCGTGCAACTCGCCCGAGAGCCCCGACTCGCGCTCAATGTTGATGATCCCGTCGTCACCGGGCGCGGTTCGCACCGTGATTACCATCGGGCGTCCGAAGGCGTAGTAGCCGCGATCGATCACGGCAAGGCCGTTGATGCGTCCTATCGCGGTGCCCGAGACCGAGATCAGAAGCTCGTGCGAGAGGATCTGCTCGTCGATCTTCTCCTCGGGAAGGTTGTAAAGATAACGTCGCTGTTCGAGCGCCGCGTCCACCTCGCGCTCGGTGATCTCGGCGCTTTCGTGCCGGCGGGCCCAGTAGTCGGCTTCGCGCAACAGGTCTGCGACGCGTGAGAAGCGGGTGCTGAGACGGTTGCGGAACTCGGCGAGGCGCACGCCGTGATGGACCACCGCGGCGATGCCGGCCGGAGCGAGCGGGAGAAGCTCCTCTTGGGACTGAATCATGCGCATGAACGCCACATACTCAGCGGTGTTGCGCTCGTTGCGCTCCATAACTGCATCGAACTCGGCCGGTATCTTGAACAGCTTCCCGAACTCCTCATCCTGGTTGTAGAGGATGTCGTAGATGTGCTCGTTGCCCATGATGATGACCTTAACCGCCACCTCGATCGGTTCAGGCTTGAGCCCGCTGGGGTGCGAGTACGGCCCCGGTACGGTTCGAATCTCGGTTGCTCCGTCCTGCAGCGTGCGTTTGAGCGCGTTCCAGGCATCCTCCTGCATCAAGATGTCCTGAGCGCGCAACACGAGGAAACCGCCCGATGCCTGGAGCACCGAGCCGGCGCGCAGGCTCATGAACCCGGGCCCGCCGTCCTCGCCGCTATCCGCGCCTGGTTCCACCGTTCCGAACAGCTTTGCGTAGTCGGCGGTGCCTTCAAACACCACCGGACAGTTCTCGGTCTCGGTGTGCTCAACCACGATGTTCACGTCGAAGCGCTGGAAACGGCCGCGCTCCGCATGCTCGCTTTCGCCGCCCCCTGCGGCCGAGCCGGAGCCGGAAGCAGAGGAAGCAGCGGTAGCAGCGGGGGAGGCACCGGAGCCCGCTGTTCCCCCGGTCCAGGAAGCGCTTTCGGGTGTGAACTCCTCGATCCCGGAGAGTATTGCCTCGCGCACCGAATCGAGATACGCGGAAATGCGTTCGCCCGGAAATTCGTCTTTGATCCGTTGTATTTCCCGATCGAGCTGCGGCTCGATAGAGGCCGCCTGCAGCTCCACGAGCTTGCGACGCATCTCGTTACGGTTGACGCGCAACTTGGAGAAGATTCGGTTCATCTCGTCGATGAAGCGAAAGTAGTTCTCGCGCATTTGCTCGAGCCGCGTTTGGTCGATCTCACCGTTCACCGCCTGGCGTTGTAGCTCGTCGAAGCTCGCAGGCTTGCCGTCTAAGATCGGCGCGAGGTCCGGGCGCTCTTCGTCCTCGGCCGCGCGCACGATCTGAAATCCCGCTTGGTCGAGGCGGGACTCGAACTCGGTGATGCGCTCTTGCTCGGCGTTTTCCGAGGCGAGCAGGATCTCTTCACGGCGTTTCTGATACTGCTTGTCTTCGAACACCAGTTGGAGTCCGTCGCCGATCTCCTCGACGAGACGCTGCATCGCGGCACGGAACGCACGTGCGCGCCCTGGCGGGAAGTAGAGAACACGCGGCTCGTACGGGCTACGGAAGTTATGTACGTAAGCGCAGTCGCGCAGCGCCCCATCCGGCGGGCGGCGCTCTCTCAGGAGCTTCATTATCGCGGTGCGTTTTCCGGTGCCGGCCGGGCCGGTGACGAAAACGTTGTACCCTTTTGCCGGCATCTCGATCGCCATTTGCAACGCCTGTATCGCGCGCGGCTGACCGATGATCTCAAACTGTGTCGGCCCGTCGCCGGGGCCGGAAACGGAGTCAGGAGCTATCTCGAAGCGGACCTGGTCGTACGACAGGCGGTAGCCGTCCGCTGATGTTGGGTGATTATCGGACATGGTTCCCGTATCATATCGGAAAGCGACAACCGTGTCGATTTTATTGTGCGACCTTGCTATAATAGCCGAGATGCAGTTGTATGAGCTTGACAGATCCCTGCGGGACTGGCTCCCGCTGTCGGAGTTTGAAGCGATCGACCCTTCCGCGAACGGCCTACAGGTTGAGCGGCGCGGCCCTGAGGTTCGTCACGTAGCCGTTGCGGTAGACGCCTGTCTCGAGAGTTTCCGCCGCGCGGGCGAGCTTGGCGCCGAGGTGCTCTTCGTACACCACGGCATCTTCTGGGGTAAGGAACAGACGGTTACCGGCGCGCAGTACGAGCGATTGAGGACGCTGTTCGATCATGACCTTGCGCTCTACGCAGTGCACCTGCCGCTCGACCAGCACCCCGAGCTCGGCAATAACGCGGTAATGATGCGCACGCTGGCCGCCGGCCGGCTGGAGCCGTTCGGGAGCTTCAAAGGGAGTCAAATCGGGTACGCCGGTCGGCTCCCCGAGCCGCTGCGGCTCGAGCAGGTCGTTGAGCGTCTCTTCGGCGATCGCTCCAAGGTGCTCTCGATGCTGCCGTTCGGCGAGGAACCGATCGAGACGCTCGGCGTGGTGTCGGGCGGCGCTCCGGCGGCGGTTGAGGAGGCGATCGAGCGCGGGCTCGATTTGTTCATTACCGGAGACGCGTCGCACCAAGTCTATCATCGCGCCCTCGAGGCCGGGATCAACGTGGTGTTCGGCGGTCATTACGCGACCGAGACCTGGGGTGTGTGCGCGGTCGCGGCACGGCTCGAGGCCGAACTGGGGCTGAAAACCAGCTTCATCGATCTCCCTACCGGACTATAACGCAATGAATGATCTCTCTCAGCTCCACGGGCCCGGGCGGTTGTGCGCACAACTACGCGATTCGCGGTTTTTGCCGTTTATTCTCAGTTTTCTGGTGATCGTGCTCGATCAGGTGACCAAGGCGTGGGTGGTGCAGAATCTCGACCCGGTGGCGATCAGCGGTGATCATATCGAGGTGTTCGGTGAGTTCCTGCGAATAATTCACACGCGCAACCCCGGGATTGCATTCAGTATCGGGAGCGAGCTTCCGGAGATGGTGCGCAATGTGGCGTTCACCGCGATACCGGTGATGGTCCTGGCGGGACTGTTGTTCTATTATTTTCGTTACGACCCGTTTTATCCCGCGCAACGGTGGGCGGTGTCGGCAATCGTGGGCGGTGGCATCGGCAACATTATCGATCGCGTCACGCGGACCGGCGGCGTGGTTGATTTTATCGATGTAGAGTTTTTCGGAATCTTCGGCCTGGAGCGCTGGCCCACCTTCAACGTGGCTGACGCCGCGGTTGTGGTCGGCGGGGTCTTGTTGATTGCGGGCATCTTGATCGAGGAGGTCCGAGCGAATGGGAAAGAAAGCTAATACGGTACTGTTTATCCTCGGCGCAACGGTGGGGAACCTCGTAACGATGATGGCGGTGTTTTTTGTGCTTCTGACGGTGTTCTCGCTTGCAGTTGCGCCGCACGTGCCGCCGCAGTGGCAGCAGTGGGTTGTGCTCGGGCTGCTGATCGGCTCTATCGCGATAACCTACTTCATGTATTACAAAGTCGTTCGCGTTTTGACGCGAAAGTACGATCTCGAACAACACTTCGAGCCGATCTTCCCGAAGAAGAAGTAGTACCGGCCCGAGCCACGCGTGACCCGTATCGAGGTGCGCACCTTGGATCGGTGATTGCTGGGGATTGCTATTGGTTGGGGGGGTGATTAGTAGCCGTCGGACATCGCGCGGTTGGCGTCTTTGCGATAAAGCTCGTTGTAAACGTATCCCCGGTTCTTGAGGCTGTCTTTGACCTCTTGCGGAAACGGCATATAGCGCCAGAAAATGTCACGCACCTCGCGGTCGAGCTTCTGGGTTCCTTCGGTTTCTTTGGTGATCCAGAGGATGTAGTCTTGTATGAAAGCGTCCTTGACGTCGCCGCGCATTTTGCGGTCGGCAAACCACTGGTAGTACCATCCGGTGAGCCCTTCCTCCATCCAGTAGTGCTGCGCCTTCTCTTTTGCGACTTGCCAGCGCAGATCTCCGAGAGCCGCGACAACCGCGGTTTTGAGGTCCTTGGGATACATCGGAATCGCGAGGCGCCCGCGGCTGCTCGCCCGGTTGAATCGTTCGAACGGCTCCCAACAGATCCCGAGTTCGCCGTAGCACGGCACCAGCACTACGTTCGGCACGATGCGGTTGGTCTGCATCTTGAACGTGCGTAGAAACAGCCCCGGGTCGTAATACTCCACCTCGGCGAGCATGTTCAATACGTTCTCGCGGCATCCTAGGTCGTACAGCCCGCCGCGGAAGTACTGCTTGGTGAGCACCGGGAAATGGTTGCCCTGCCGGCCGATCGAGATTTTCGCCATCTGGCGAACGGTATTCAGTTCCTCGACGACTACCTTGGTGTCCACCGCCGGGGCGCCGCCTTCTTCGGCTTCTTTTTGCTCGAGCTCGTCGCGCTGCTCGCGGGCCGACTCGAGTTCGCGCGTGTGCCGCTCGAGGTCTCGGTTGAGCGTGTTGAGCTTGCGCAGCAGGTTACCGATCTCGGTCAACGCGGCTTTCTGAGAATCGTCGTACGGCATGCGGATGCCGTCGAGGTCGTCGCGTGTGTGAACGCGCTCGAGTGACTTGAGTTGGTCCTTGATGCCCTGCTCGGCATGACGCATGGCGTCGGCCTGCCGGTTTACGACCGAAAGCTGCGCCTCGTAGCGTCCTCGCGCTTTCTCGAGCATGGCGTTGATGCGCGGGGCGCTGTTCTTGCCGGCTTTCTTGGTTTCGTCGGTCGCGGAGGCGTTCACTCGCCCGGCCGCCACCGCGCCGAGCCATTCGTCGACGTAGTAAATCGGCTCGCCGGTGCGGTTTTCGGGAATGACGCGCGCGATGAGATCGCGCTGCTCCGGAGAAAGTATGGTCGGCACCAGCACCGCGAAACGCAGAAAAACGCGCTTCGGAGTGGAAAGCGACGGGCCGATCTTTGCCGCAACACTTCGCGCGAGCTCCCAGTGCGCCGGGATCAGTTTGTTGCGATACATCGAGCGGTCTTGCGAGTCCTTGGCGTTAAGGAAGCCTCCGAGAAGCTGGTGTACACGCTTTGAGACCTCACCCTCGCCGGTCAGGATCTCTTTGTAGAAGTTCTTGTTCTTGAAGTACGGTTGCGGCTCGCCTTGCAGGT
>SLBH01000134.1 GCA_007126415.1 Spirochaetales bacterium | reverse complement strand
GATGATGCAGGCCACCTCCACATCGGCACCACCTCAGGCGGTAACGAGATCGAGATCCTCAGCGACTTCTTGGCGTGTGACGTAAAGATACTGACCGGCTTCATTGAGCCGCACTTCTTCGCGGGTTTCTCGGGAGGCGGCAAGGCCATCATGCCTGGGCTGGCCACGCTCGGTACTATTCAACGAAATCATAACGCAGCCCATATGGATCATCCAGCGGCGCGTTGGGGAGTGACGTTCGGTAATCCGTTATGGGAGGAGGTGCGTGAAGCGGCGGGGTTTGTGGACGGGACGTTTCTGCTGAATGTTTCGTTGAACCGGGATCAAGAGGTAACGGCAGCGTTTGCCGGACATTATGTCGAGGCGCACGCAGCGGGCTGCGTGCACGTGAAGCAACACGCTATGGCGCCGGTCGATGCGCTGTACGATGTGGTGGTGACGAGCAACTCGGGGTATCCGCTGGACCTGAACATGTATCAGTCGGTCAAGGGGATGAGCGCAGCCCTCCAGATTGTGAAGCCGGGCGGACACATCATTATCGCCGCCGACTGCTGGGACGGCATCCCTTCGCACGGCAAATACGGGCAGTTGTTGGCCGAGGCCTCCAGTCTCGATGGGTTGCTCGAACGTATTCGCGCGCCGGGATTCTTCATGCAGGATCAGTGGCAGGCCCAGATCCACGCCTTGATCTGCAAGGCCTCCACCGTTCACTTCTACAGCGACAACTTGACGGATCAACAGATCGAAGACTCGTTCATGCAGCCGTGTAGAGATATTGACGCAACGGTGCATGCGCTTGCCGGCGACGGGGCACGTGTCTGTGTTCTGCCCGAGGGGCCGCAGACGATACCGTATGTTCGTCGGGCTGCGTCCTGAGGGTGAGCGTAAGATGAGAACAAGCGGCTGCAGAAATGCGGAGAGCATCGTGCGCGCGGCGATAGAACGAGTGGACCCAATGAAGATGATTGCCGAATCGCTGGTGCTCGATGAATCGGTGTTGCAGATCCGCGCCGCTGCGCAGACGTATTCCGTCGATCTCGCCGACTTCCATCGTGTTATTGTACTCGGTGCCGGGAAGGCCGGAGCCACGATGACGCTGGGTCTTGAGGAAGTGCTCGGAGACTGGATTACCGACGGGGTTGTAGCGGTGAAAGCCGGGCATACGGGCAACGCGTCGACAAAGGTCCGCCTGGTTGAGGCGGGCCATCCGGTACCGGATCGCAACAGCGTGCACGCCGCCCGCGAGGTGCTGCGTTTGGCCGAGAGCGCTGATGAGGGAACGTTGTGTATTGCTCTGATCTCAGGAGGTGGGAGCTCGTTGCTGACGTTACCGGCATCGTTTGAGGGGATGCAGCTAACCCTCGAGGATATTCAAGTCACAACGCAACTGCTGCTCGGCGCCGGCACTCCTATTGGCGAGATAAATTGCGTTCGGAAACATCTCTCAGGTATTTCGGGGGGGCGATTCTGCAGAGTAGTTGCGCCGGCGACGTTGGTAGCGCTCATTTTGTCCGACGTGGTGGGCGATGATCTCGCGAGCATTGCCTCAGGTTTGGCATCGCCTGATAACGGCACGTATCAAGAGGCGTACCAGATATGCGCAAGAGACGGTATTGCCGATCAACTCCCTAAGCGGGTGCGCGAGATGTTGCTCGCCGGAATGAGAGGCGAGATTCCGGAAACTCCAAAGCCGGGCGACCCAGCGTTCGAACGGGTCCATCCGCTGCTTATTGGTACCAACTCGCTTGCGTTGGACGCTGCTCGCCAATGTGCTGAAGAGCTCGGTTACAATACGCTCGTGCTCACGAGTCGTCTTACCGGTGAGGCACGGGAAGTAGGGCGTGTATTGGCAGGAATAGCGGCGGATATCGCTGCGCGGGAGGTTCCGTTACGCAAGCCGGCGTGTCTGCTGGCCGGCGGTGAGACGACGGTGACGCTGAGAGGAAGCGGTAAGGGCGGGCGGAACCAAGAAATGGCCCTTTCGTTTCTGGAGCAAATTGCAGCACAGCCCGAAGCGTTTCGGGGGGTGAGTTTTCTCTCGGCAGGAACCGACGGAAACGACGGCCCAACCGATGCGGCCGGGGCTTGGGCAACGCCGTCGTTGGCTGAGAGGAGCAACCGAAGCGCGATCTCCGAAGCCTTGGCTGACAACGATTCGTATCATTTCTTCGATGGGGTGGGTGGGTTACTGAAAACCGGTCCAACAAATACCAACGTTTGTGATATTCAGGTTCTGCTCGTTGAGTAGTACGCGTACGCGGTCGCGAGGGTAAACCATTTCTCTCTCCCGACGGCGCACCCCACAAAACTCGTGTCACTAAGTAACCATTTCCCCCTCTGGAGAGCTGCGTTATAATTGCAGATATGCACCAAACGATGCTTCTTCGAAGAGGGCTGCTCCGCGTCGCCGGCTTTGTTGCTTCATTCGCCGCGTTTGCAGGCTTCGGTGCCGGCGTGGCTCTGGGAACGCCGGGTTCCGCGCCGACCGCGCCGCCGTGCGATCCGCGCGAGGAGTACGACGAGTACCTTCAGTACGATGTGTCCTATCTTGGCTTCGATATCGGAACCCTGGAGCTCTACTTTTCCGGCGGTTCGGAAGGAGGCGGAGGGCGGAGCGGAGGACGAAGCAGCGCCTGCGGCGCTATCGTGATGGAAACGTTTCCCAACATCGGGTTTCTACGCGTCTATACCGAGTACTTCGCCGAGCTTGACCGCGACGGCTACTTTCGTCGCAGTCACACCTGGAACGACGAGGGCGATGAGTGGGGGTATGCGATAAGCGAGCGCTCCTCGGTGAGCAATCGCATCACGCACCGAACCGGGCTCACCGAGGAGCAGTTTGGGGATGTCACCCCGGCCGATGAGTTCGAGGTGCTGTCTCCGGACGGTCCGGCGCACGACGCGGTTTCGTTTATTCGTTACATTCGCGATACCATCGGCAGTCGTGGTCGCCTCGAGGCTGCTTTGTTTGACGACGGAAGCCTAGAGCGCATCCCGGTCACGGTGGTCTCGCGCAGCGAAACGGTGGAAGTCGGCGCATTCGAGGAACCGCAGCCGAGCATCAAGGTTGAGGTAGAGCTTGATTTCGAGGCTATTCATGGCCTGCGCGATGTGCTCACGGTTCACTTTGCAAAGGATGCATGGAAGACGCCGTTGTACGCCGAGGCTCGCATCGTCATCGGCCGCGTGCGGCTGGAGCTCGCCGAGTACCGGCGCGGCTCAAGACGCTGACTGCTCATGACATAAACCGGCGTTTCCTGTATCTTTGGGTGCTATGAAACCAGCAATTACCTACACACAAGTCGATGAAGCTCCCGCCCTGGCGACGTACTCGCTCCTTCCGATTATCCGCACCTTCTTGGATCCGGTTGGAGTGCAGGTGGAGAGTCGCGATATATCCTTGGCCGGGCGCATCCTGGCCGCGTTCGCAGACCGTCTCACGCCCGAACAGCGCATCCACGACGATTTCGCCGAACTCGGTGAGCTGGTGCACAAGCCCGAGGCTAACATTATCAAGCTTCCCAACATCAGCGCCTCGGTGCCGCAGCTGCGTGCGGCAATCGCGGAGCTGCAGCGGCAAGGCTACAACCTGCCCAATTACCCCGAGTCACCCGCAACCGATGAAGAGCACGAAGCGCGCCGGCGTTACGACCGCGTCAAAGGGAGCGCGGTAAACCCGGTCTTGCGCGAAGGCAACTCCGACCGTCGCGCCGCGCGCTCGGTGAAGGAGTACGCACGGAACTACCCGCACTCCATGGGAGAGTGGAGCGCGGAGTCGCGCTCGCACGTCGCGAGCATGAGTCGGGGTGATTACTTCGGGAGCGAGAACTCCATGACGGTTGATCGGCCCACCACCGCCTCGATCCGCTTCGTGCCGGCCACGGGTGACGCTGCCGGATCAGGCGACGCTACCGAGCCGGGTGGCGCAGCATCGGCGGCGATCAGCCTGCGCGAGGGTATCGAGCTCGAGGCCGGGGAGGTAATAGACGCGGCGGTGATGCGGCGCACGGAGCTGCGCGAGTTCATCGCCGAGCAGATCGCCGACGCCAAACAGCAAGGTGTGCTGTTCTCGGTGCACCTCAAAGCGACCATGATGAAGGTCTCGGACCCCATCATCTTTGGCCATGTGGTCTCTGTTTACTGTAGCGAGGTCTTCGAGAAGTACGCCGATACCTTTGAGCGTTTGCACGTAAGCCCAAACGACGGACTCGGAGATCTCTACGCTCGCATCAAGGCCTTGCCTGAAGAGGAGCAGCGCCAAATCGAGGCCGATATCGAGGCTTGCTTTGAGCGCGGGCCGGATGTCTCGATGGTGGACTCCGACCGCGGCATCTCGAACTTTCATGTCCCGAGCGACTTCATCATAGACGCCACCATACCCGCCGCGATTAGAAGCTCCGGCCGGACCTGGGCGCCCGACGGCAGCATGGCCGACACCAAGTTCGTGATCCCTGACCGGTCGTACGCCTCGGTCTATCAAACCGTGATAGACGACTGCAAAGCAAACGGCGCGTTTGACCCGCGTACCATGGGCAGCGTCGCGAACGTGGGACTGATGGCGAGAAAGGCCGAGGAGTACGGCTCGCATGACAAAACCTTCGAGATGACCGCGCCGGGCCGGGTTGAGGTTGTTGGTGCCGACGGTACGGTGCTGCTCGAGCAGGAAGTGCTGACCGGGGATATCTTTCGTATGTGCCAGGCGAAGGACATCGCCATTCGCGACTGGGTCAAGCTCGCGGTCGATCGCGCTCGCGCTACCAACACCCCGGCGGTGTTCTGGCTCAATGAAAAGCGCGCGCACGACGCCGAGCTGATAAAGAAGGTAAACGCCTATCTCGGCGAGCACGACACCGGCGGTCTCGATATCCGCATCATGGCGCCGGCCGAGGCCACGGCGTTCAGCGTGCAGCGCCTGCGCGAGGGGCTCGACACTATCTCGGTGACCGGGAACGTGCTGCGCGATTACCTCACCGACCTGTTCCCGATTCTCGAGCTCGGCACCAGCGCCAAGATGCTCTCGATTGTACGGCTCTTGAACGGTGGCGGACTGTTTGAGACCGGCGCGGCGGGCTCGGCCCCCAAGCACGTGCAGCAGTTTCAAAGCGAGGGCCACCTGCGCTGGGACTCGCTCGGTGAGTTCCTGTCGCTCGCGGTGTCGCTTGAGCATCTCGCCGCCACGTTCGAGATGCCGCAGGCGCAGCTTCTTGCAGATACGCTCGACGAGGCGATCGGCGAGTTCCTCGCCGCCGGCAAATCGCCGTCGCGCAAGGTGAACGAGCTCGACAACCGCGGCAGCCATTTCTATCTGGCGCTCTACTGGAGTCGCGCGCTCGCGCGCCGCGCCGGCACCCCCGAGCTTCAGAAGCGCTTCTCCGCACTCGCCGATGCGCTCGGTACGAACGAGCAGCAGATCGTGCAGGAGCTCCTCGATGCTCAGGGTGCGCCGGTTGATATCGGCGGGTACTATCACCCCGATGAAGCCAAGACCGCGGCGGCGATGCGACCGAGCAAAACCTTGAACGCGCTATTGGATTAACGCCGGGGCGTGGGCAGCAGCTCATAGATCACCACCGGGCGCCGTCCTGCCTCGGACGCGGATGTAGGCGAGTTCACGGGGGCGCTACGTGGGATCTCGAGGCGCATGCAACAGAGCGCTTGCGAGCTGCTCGTGAGCTTCTGAAGCTGGACCTCTACGCCGATGCCGTGACCCGCTGGTTATAGGGTCGAGGGATTTCGACCCGTCCCAACGCGGACGGGTTACAGGAGGTCTGTGATCCTACGCACGGGCGAGTAGAATCCGGTGTCGACCATACGGGCGAGTATCGCGTCGGCATCTTCCGACCTGATGGTCTGGTCGATGCAGAGCGCCTTCAGAATCCCGATGGATCCGGTCACCGGGATTTCCCGTTCGGCGCAGCAGTTGCGGGCCACTCGGTCGTCTGTAGCGACGATTCCGCTGCGATGAAAAGCGAGCGCAACGCAGGACGCTTCGCCGGAACCGAGGGTGGAAAGGAGTTCGACGAAGAGCTCGCTTTCCGGCATCGTCATTGGTTCGACGGGGATGATAGAGTCTGAGGCAAGTGCTCGTTCCACCACCGCGAGCTCGGAATACCCACGGATGCGACCGGCTGCGAGCTCGGCGCGGACCTGCTCGGTCACGCGCAAGGAGCGACCGTGTCGGTTCAGAAGCAGATCGAAAGCGCCTGACAAGGCGAAGTTCGAGAGCGTGACTGTATCCAAGAAGCGATCGGGGAGCCGGTCAGGCATGCCGATGATCGTCGGCCGAGGTTGCGGTGCCCTGATCGATACCGTGTTCGAAAAGCCAGCGCCTTGTCTCCAGGACGTGCAGGCCGAGTGACTCGGCCAGTTTGCCGATGCTGATGAACCCGCCCTCAAACGCCGCCAGTGCCCGGCGTTGCTGGACGGGCAGCTCGTCGATCGGCACGTGATAGCACGCCGCAATCGCATCGCGAACAAGCCGGCCCTTGCTGGTACCTCGTGCCTTGGCGAGTCGAGACAGCTGCTCGTTGGTGGCAGAGTCTACCTTTATGTGGAGGGTCGTGTCTTGCGCCATGCCTCCTCCTTTATGGCCAAGAATATATACATATATACCACATTCGGTACGCTTTTTCAAGATGAGGCTCGTCGCGGAGAACCTCCTTCGGCTGTTAGCGCAGAAGAGCCGGGATCATCGTTCTGTGTTTCGCATTACTGCAGCGTCGTGTTCGGCAAGTTGAACATCATGCCGTCAATACTAATAATGTGATGGTATGAAAAAAGGAATGGTGCGCTCTCAGATTCAGTTTTCCAGAGAGCAGCTGGAGGATATTCGCGCGATTGCGCGCAGCCAACGAGTCTCGATTGCGGAGGTAGTTCGACGTGCCGTGGACCACTACACAGAGCACAAGGCGCCGGCCGCGGCCGAAGAGGCGTTACGCTCCCGGGCGCGGGAAGTTGTCGGGCGCTATACTTCGGGATACAGCGATACCTCCGCCGATCACGATCGCTATCTTGCTGAAGCGTTCCGGACCGGCGAGGATCGGACGTGACTGTTCTTCTTGACACCTCCGCGTTGTACGCGGTATTCGACCGGGACGAGATAAACCACCAGGCTGCGGGCCGGCGCTGGAAAGTCCTGCTTGATACTGATGCGCGCCTTATCACGCACAACTACGTAGTCCTCGAGCTGACCGCGCTCCTGCAGCACCGACTGGGGATGGAGGCGGTCCGAGACCTGGTGGTGGAGATTCTCCCGGTATGTACGGTGCAGTGGGTCTCCGACGACGACGTACTCGTACAGGATTCATCGTCACGGGGATCTCCGGTAGGCGATTCCCTTTTCAGCTGCTCGCGGTTGTGGTGGGG
>SLBH01000390.1 GCA_007126415.1 Spirochaetales bacterium | reverse complement strand
TCCAAACAGTCTTTGCGGAGTACGCGAACGAGATTCGCGCCTCGCGTCGGCGCCTGCGCAAAAGCCTCAAGCGCTACTCGGTGTAAGCGCCCCTTATCACCGCGTCCACCGCGTCGCCCCCCACCGGACCGCGCCTGCCGCACTGCGCCTGCGGCACTGCGCCTGCGGCGCCCCCACCGCACCGCGTCGCGCCGGGACGGTGGGGTGGCGAGCGTTCGCTCGGTGCTACTTGTGACGCTTGCCTTTGCGGCGTTTACGCTTCGGCTTGCTCGGCGGCACGGCCTCGAAGGTTTGAACCTTCGGCGCGTTCTGCCGGCGGTACCACAACACCGCCAACATCAAGGCGCCGGCGATCACCATCAAACCGCTGAGGATCTGGCCGGTGGTGATGTTCAGCGGCGAGACGAACAGCTCAGGCGGGTTTGGACGACCGGAGAGCTGAAGCGGGAACTCGAGCCCTTCGTCGGGTTCGCGGAAGTACTCGGCGATGAACCGCAGCACCCCGTAGCCGATTAGGTACGACGCGAGTACGAACCCGTGAAACGGCTTTCGCTTGCGCACAAAGAACCACAAAATCGCCCACAGCGCGAAGCCCTCGAGGAAGGCTTGATAGAGCTGAGACGGATGGCGCGGCAGGTTGATGAGCTCGCCGGCGGTGTACTCGATACCGTGCGCCTCGGCGATCTCGGCGACCCAGGGGTTGCGCGTGTCTAGTCTGCGGGCATGCGGGAACATCATCCCGATCGCGGAAGTGGTGACCCGACCGTAGAGCTCCCCATTGATGAAGTTACCGATGCGGCCGAACATGAATCCGAGCGGTATGCCTGCGACAATCATGTCGCCCCACTCGAGCACACTGAGCTTATGGCGCTTGAGGTAGAGCACGCCCGCGATCACGGCTCCCAGCAGCCCCCCGTGGTAACTCATCCCTTGTAAGCCGGTGAACTCGCCCTGCGAGTCGAACGGCCAGAAGATCAACCAAGGCGCGGTCAAGTAGCGCCCTGAGGGGTCGTACACCAGCGCAGCGAACACACGGGCTCCGAGCAGCAGCCCAATGATGCCCCAGAAGAACAGATTCAACACCGTGTCTTGATCTACCTCTATTTTCTGCTCGCGTAGTTGGTAGCGGAGCAACAGGTAGGCAACCGTGAAAGCAACGAGGTACATCAGGCCGTACCAGCGGATCGGGAGTCCGGGGATTACTACCGGAGATAACCACTCTGGGTATTGTAGATATGCAGGCATAGGTCATCCTTTGCGTTCGTACAGTTCAATATGACCACTCTCGCGGTCAAAGGCAACCGTAACATTCTTGCGTTCCTTTGTGATCTCGCGGGTCCGTCCGTGGCTTTCGAACACGACGCCGGGGTAGAGCGTGCCGCGCACCGTGATCTCTGCCGGATAATGCTCCTCGAAGCGCTCGCGGAGCGTAAACAGCCGCACGCTGCGTTTCTCGACCTCTTTGAGCACCTGGCGTTTGCGTTTGCGATTGCGCGTAAGCGTTTCATCGTCTGCGTCTTTCTCGTTCTGGCGCATCTCGAAATCAAGGTCCGCGACCTGCTTCTTGAGTTTCTCGAGTTCGAGCTCCTCGCGTTCGATGCGGTCACCGATGAGATAGTCTTGGCCGAACACGACCACGGTTCTAATGCCGCGATCGTTGCCGAGGTTGAAGGTCGCGAGTCCACCGCGCGTTCGCACGGTGCCGCCGATCACCGAGCCTTTGTCTGCGCTGATCGTAACGCTGTCGTTGCACTTGAGATCGCAGCGCATGAGGTAGTTCTTGATCGTAACCGGGCCGATAGCGAGCACCGTAGCGTGTTCGATAAAGGTGGCGGTGATGCCGGCCTTGGTTCTCAGTACGCCTTTGCTGCGCCCGTGCACACCGTGAGCGATATTGATATCGCCTTCGGCCGAGAGGAGCGCGGCCTCGACACCTTCGGCGACGCGAATCTCGCCCTCGGCGATTACGTGGAAGCCGCTGCGAACGGTGCCCGAGACCGTCACCATGCCCGGGAACTTGATGTTGCCGCTCTGTAGCCCGACGTCGCCCTGCACGGTGTAGACCGGCTGCACCTCTATCTTGGAGCCGGTGTAGATCAGCTGTCCGGTTGTGGTTGCGAGCAAGGTTGCGCGTCCATCGCTGTCCTTGCGCTCTTGGACGTTGGCGCCGATCTCAAGGTTGAGCTTCTTGATCTGACCGGCGTTGATTGTTGCCCCGGTGACGTCCCAGCCCGGCTCCGGCTCGGCGTCGGCCGGAACTAAGCGCGCGAGCTCATCGCCCTTTCGCACCGTGGTTATCTGGCCACGGTTCTTGTAGTCGGCACGCCCGTCGTCTCTGATAACGACGCCGGAGTCCTGCGACGGGGTTACCAACAGCTCGAGCTCCTCGCGACCGCCTTCAACCGGCGGCTTGCCGCGAGCCACCGGCACATCCTTGAGCGGTTTCCCGCTGTTCAGCGACTCCAGAACCTTGGACACGACCTGGTCGCTAACCCCGTGCGTGACACGTGCACCTTGCACAGCGTTTTCGATAACGGTGCGGTCCACAGGCCGGCCGCTTCCTTCATGCGGCCTGACCGTGAGATACGCGGTGAGTTTGTCGGAGGCGAGTTGGACCTTGATCTCGCCGTCACGGTGCGGGCGGACGCGTAGGTATACCGTCTCCTCGATCACCGCGTAATCGAGCGCTCCCGGGGCCTGCGAGACGATGAGGTTGCCTTTCTGCTCGAGCTTCTCGAACAGGCGCAGCTTGGGCTCCTCGCCGGGCAGCCCTGCGGTGCTCTTGCCGTACACATCGGTACCGGGGTTGCCGTAGGTCGGCGGCGGGATCGAGGCGATGCGCTGGTCCTTGATCACCATACTGATCTGTTCGATCTTCTCGACCGGAAAGACCTCGAACGAAGGCGCACGCTGTAACTCCGGGGAGTTCTTGAGCCGCTCGATCTGATTGAGCCGCTCCTTCTCGGCCACGAACTGAAGCGCATGCTCGAGTTCGCGCGGCGGCCCTTCGGTAGGCGCGGTCCCTTGCGCGAGGCAGTACCCGGTGAGCTCGATATCGGTGCTGCGGTAGAACGACAGGATATCTTCCTGTATCTTCTCGTACTGCAGGCCCTTGAGCTTGCTCTCCTTGATCGCGCGTCCGAGTTCTTTCAGCGAGAGGGCCTTCCCGCGTCCGCTTCCTTTGCTGACCGAGAGTTGTGCTCGTAACCGGTCTTCGGACACAAAGATCTCGAACCACGCATCCTTGCTGTAACAGATCGGGATCTGCGTGAAGCCTTCCCCTCGCTCGCGAGCGGTCGCAAGCAGGCGCTCGATCTCGTCGCTCGACTGCAGCAGATTCTCGCGGTATCCGTGCTCCGCCGCCTCGGCGCGAATAGCGGCGGCGTCGGGAGGTTGGTGCTCGGCATCCCCCGGGGTGTAGCTCAGCAGGCAGGTAGCGCCGTCCTTGGTGAGCTCGATTGTGTGCTTGTGCGGGCGCGACGCGACGATATCCACCCAGTTTGCGCCTACTCGTACAAAGCCGGTGCTTTCCGCGACAAACTCACCGCGGGCCTTCTTGACCCCGTCGCCGGCGTAGATCAGCGGGTCCGCGAGCTGTTTCGGCGGTATCGGCCGGCCGTACAGGTCCTTCCCGGGACGTCCGGGCTGCTGTGCCTCCACGGTGCCGAGCGTCTCACCCGCGGCGGCATAGCCGGTGCTTCGAACCGTGCCGTCGAGGTACACGCGCTGCTGCACGGTGCGAGTCTTGGGTTTCGGCGGCTGAGGCTTGCCGCCCAAGAGCCCCAACCCCGCCTTCTTCTCCGGCGCGCTCGCCTCTTGTACGCGTTCGGTTTTCTCGATAACGATGCGCGGGGCGCCGGCGGCGGCGAGGCGGCGTTCGGCGATCTCCGCGAGCTCGGGCGGAATCTCGTGGAAGCTCCAGTCGGCGCGCTCCGGCAACGGCGGCTCCGGCGCCCGGGCTCGCGCGATCACGGAGCGCACCGGCTCACTCGGCCCGCGCGTAAGCTCGATCAAGGCATCGCGAATCTCGTAGGTGTCGATGCCTTCGGTCACGCCCTCGCGCTTGAGCTGCGTGGTAACCGCATCGATGCTGAGCGGATCGTGTTCGTCGTCGGCGGTGAATACAGCGGTGGCGGTTGTCGCGGTCTCGTCAACCTCGATCGAGACCGTTCCTTTCGGCGTTGGGTTCGGCTTCGCCATGACTGTCTAAGGCTTGAACCCCTGGTTCATCGCGCGTACGAGCTTGGATTTGTACAGCATGTTTTGTTTTCTTAACTGGGTAATCTCGAGTTGCTGATTCTTGATCGTCTCAATCAGATCGCCGGTGCTCAGCGTGCCGGAGTGTAGCAACTCTGAGACGTACTCGAGTTTGGCGTTGAAATCCGCCTCGGCTTCGGCCTCGGCCTCGGCGAAGCCGTCGTCGGTTCCGTCGTACAGCAGCGGCCCGCTGTCCTCATCCTGCAGCTGAATGAGTTTGTCGGCGATTCGGTAAATTGCCTGAGCAAGGACCGACCCGGGCTTGTAGTGAATCAGCGGTATTCTCGACGCGAGCGCGCGGTCCTGCAGGTCGTCACGGTAGATAACCCCGAGGTGCTCGGGGTCGAGAGTAAGATACTCGAGACAGGAGCTGCGTAATCGCCCGACCTTGTCGGCGTCCTTGGGGTCCTCGAGCATGTTGAGAATAATGCGAGGGCGAAAATGGCGCGTCTTCTCCTGGAACGCTCGGTGCCCTTCGGGGTCAACGTTCTTGAGCTGTTGCAGTAGTTCCGGGACCGAAAGCCGGCGCAGCGAGCCGGCGTCCTTGCGCAGGTTGTTGAGAAGCTCGGCTCCGGCGCTCTTGGCGGGAAACGCACTATGGAGAAGGCGATATACCGCGTTCTTGAGAAACAGGTAGGCGTTCACGATTGCGGTTGGGGAGGGAGTTGTAACGACGATACCGTGGGGGGCGAGCAGGAAAAAATCGACGGTGTTGAAGCTGGTGCCCGCGCCGAGGTCTACGACCACAAAATCGGCATCGATCTTCGTGATCCGGTTGATTAGTTTGCGCTTCTGTCCGGCGCCGAGGTTTGCCAGCCCCGGAATCTCGGCGTCACCCGGGATGAAGCGGAGGTTCGGATACTCGGTCGTGAAGATCGCGTCCTCGAACTTCGCCCGGCGCCCGGAGAGAAACGGACCGATGCCGCCTTCCGGGCTGCGAACTCCGAGAATGAGGTGGAGGTTAGAGCCACCCAGATCGAGATCAACCAGTACGGTGCGTTTTCCGGCCTGGCCGAGCGCGATCGCGAGGTTTGCGGCAATGAGCGACTTGCCGACACCGCCTTTTCCACTGGCAATCGGGATGATCTGCATCTATTCCGGCTGCTCCTCGTTACGCAATGATACTAGAAAGACGAGCAGGAGCGCATCGATCGCGAGCACCCCAAGACCGGCAATCATGCGTGTGCCGAACGCCGCTCCTACAAGCTCACCGCCCACCGCCGCAAAAACCTGCATCGTTAATGCCGGAACGGCGGCCGCGGTGGCCAGAAGCTTCGCAAGGCGCAGCAAGTTCATGAACGCCGCATAGCGGTGGGGATAGAGCGCCATGAAGAGGAATCCGGCCGCGAGTGCCAATTGTGGTGCCCCGAACCACAGCGTGATAAAATGATCTACAGAAGCACCGCCGCCGGCGGTGACTTGGGTTGCGAACAAAAGGTATAAAACCGCGAAGCGGAGCAACTCCCAGACCGCGGCAATGAATAGCAGAGTCTTCACCAGTGGCATGATAGCTGCGAGTGTACGACCCTGTTCCGGTACCGTCAATAGAAGGCCCGCGTCGAAGCGTGCCGAAAGTTGTATAATTGAACGTCAGGATCATGATTACGTCAGGCGCCGGAGGCGCCGAGATTCTTTTTTAGTGGGAGTGATTTCTATGGCAAACAAGTTCGGTCGCAGTACAAGACGCGAACGTGTTCTCTGGATGGGCGTGAGCACGGTGCTGCTCGCGGCCTTGCTCGTTTTTATAGTTTCGCCGAACGTGCTCGCGCAAAATCAGCGCTCCGAGAGCGAGCGCTACATGCGCATGTTCAAGCAGGTGTACGAGTTTATTGAAAGTAACTATGTCGACGAGGTTGATGCCGAGAAGCTGATCGAGGGCGCGCTCGAAGGTATGTTCGACGCGCTCGATGATCCGCATTCGGCTTATCTCACCGAACGAGATATGCGAGGGCTCGGCGACACTACCGCAGGCGAGTTCGGCGGGGTAGGGCTGAATATCTCAAAGCAGCCCGGACAAGACGGTAAGGGCTATATCGAGGTGGTCTCGCCGATCGAGGACACCCCGGCGCACCGTGCCGGCATTCAAAGCGGCGATCTGATCGTTGAGGTCGAGGGCGAGAGCACCAGTGGTCTCAGAATAGACGAGGTCGTCGATCGTCTGCGAGGGGAGATCGGGACCGAGGTAGAGGTGAAGATTCAGCGCGGTGAGAACTATCGCTTCGACGTGACAATTGAGCGCGACAACATTGAGGTTCCAACCGTCCGTCGCGACATGATTCCCGACGATATCGGATTTCTGCGCATCATTCAGTTCACCCCGTATACCGCAGATCGAGTAGCCGACGCGATCGAGTATTTTGAGGAGAACGACTACCGATCGATGATCATCGACGTACGCAGTAATCCCGGCGGAGTGCTGAACGGCGTGATCAACACCGCGAATCTGTTCTTTTCCGACGGCGAGATCGTCGGCACCAGCGGCCGCAATCCGCGCGAAAACCAAGTCTTCAACGCTCGCTCGGGCCAAAAGGTGCCGGACGACATTCCGATCATCGTGTTGATCGACGGCGGTTCGGCCTCGGCCTCCGAGATACTCGCCGGAGCGTTGCGCGACCGCGATCGGGCGCTCGTAATAGGTGAAACGACCTACGGCAAGGGCTCGGTGCAGCAGGTGCGGCGCATCGGCGACGGCGGTTTCCGGTTGACGATGTCGCGTTACTACACTCCTGCTGGGGTGTACATTGACAAAGAGGGAATCGTCCCGGACCGAACGGTATCGGAAGCGGCGCTATCCGACGAGGAGCTCGACCATTATGCGCGCTTACGTAACGAGGGGCTCATCCGGGAGTTCCTGCAGGACACCGACGACCCCGGTGATGACGAAGTATCCGCTTTCATCGCCGAGCTGCAGGACGACGGGTTCGACCTGCCCGAACGTCTATTACAGCGCTTGATTCGAGACGAGCGGAACCGGCTCGAAGGCGTGACGCATGTCTACGATCTCGAGTATGATCTTGTCTTGCAAGAGGCTGTCGATATCCTGCGCGACGGCGTGTTCGAGGAGGAGCTCAAGGCGGCGCATCGCTGAGAAAACTACGAGGCTCGGCGGCGCGGCGCCCCGGCCCGCGGCGCGGCCC
>SLBH01000018.1 GCA_007126415.1 Spirochaetales bacterium | reverse complement strand
GCTTGGGCTGTTTGGTTCGAGTATCTCGAGCTCCCAGCGGTCGAATTGATTCTCGGTCTCGGCTTCCAGCGTGAAGGTAAGCTCATGCTGCTGATAGTCGTCGGGAGCGAACGGAATCGGCGCGGCCGAGATCGAGATCTCGGGCGGAACGTCGCTGATCGGAGGCGTAGCATCGACTCGAATCGGCCCGATCTCAGTAGCCTCGGGCTCGTTACCGTTGTAGTAGATAACCCTCGCGTCGACATAGTAATCGCCGTCGTCGACGCGCCGACCGGCGTTGTCCTCCCCAAACCAAGCCCATGACTCAAGCGGCGGGTCGGAGCGGATGCTTCGCACGATCTCACCGTCGGAATCGCGCACCTCGATGATAATCTCGCGAATGCCGTCCTCGGGCTCGTAACTGAGCCGCATCGGCACGCTCTCGCGCTCTTCGTCGGCCACTACGAGATCTACCCCGTCGGAGGTGTCTTGATCCGGCTCGCCGAGCTCCAGCTCAACCGAGGCCGGACGCGTATCCTTGATCGCGCCGACCTCGTCGGACTGCCCGATGTTTCCGGCACGATCGACGCCTTCGATATAGGCCGAGTACTCCCCGTCCGGAAGTTCCGAGCCGTCGAGGTCGTGCCCGTCCCACTCGAGCTCCAGCGGGAAGCGCATAATGCCGAACTCCTCGGCCGATACCCTCAGCTGCCGGCGTCCCTCGAAGTACACGATCGCATCCCAGTCGGCGTCGGCGTCGGCATCGATCGTCAACGAGAGCGAATGCTTTTGCTCACCGCCAAACCATAGCGGATCGCCGGGCTCGGTCGGCATCGGGAGCGTGTCGACCGTGACCTCGGCGCTCGGCGGAACCGTGTCGATCTCAAACACAAGCGCGTCCGAAACCGCGACATACCCGGTATCGTACTCGGCGGTAAGCCGCGCCTGGTACTCACCATCGGGCATACGGTTGCCTGCGTTATCGCGCCCGTCGAACTCCACGGCTTCAGGCAACTCCGCCGCACCTTCCATGGATCGCAAGACCGTGTCGGGATCGCCGGTTGCGGCAACCTCCACGCTCCAAGACTCAAGCCCGTCAGTGACCAACAGTCTTGTGTAGAACTGCAAGGTGTCCTGAATACCGGTGTCCACCGGCGAGAACGCGGGCTCTTGGTCGCCAAGGTGAAACTCCACCTCGGCCGCGGTTCTGCTTAGCTCTGCCGGGCGCGGGAGCTCGCTCACCACCTCGTTTCCGGCGCGGTCTCGGCCGATGAGGCTGTATCGGTACTCGCCCTCCGGCGCGGGTTCGCCGGTGCGCTCATCGCCGTCAAGCTGATACGTGCCGTCCCAGCGGACCTCGGTCGGCGGCGCGGCGTCGTTGGCCCGCTGGCGCGGAGTGGGATTAGCCCACACCTCGCGCCATACCGGCTCGCCGTCGGCGTCGGTAATCAGCCCTTCCCACTCGAGTTCGGCGCTCGCCTCTTGGAGAACGATCAACTCCGCGCGCCCGCTACCCTCGATCGGGGCGAAGGCGTAATACTCCGCCTCGAGGCTCGTAACCTCCGGCAGCGTGTTGTCGACCGTGACGTTGAACGCCGGTGTGATCGCGACGTTGCCGTCGTAATCGATAACCGTCACGTAGTAGGCGTAATCTCCGTCGGGCACAACCTCACCATCCGGGCCGAGCTCCGACCCACGATATGTCCCGTCCCACACCAAGGTATCGGGAAGCGGTACGCTCGGCTTCTCGGCTCCAAACAGGTTACCGAAGAACCCGCGACGCTCCTCCTCGATATCTCGTACCTCAAACACTGTGTCACCGGCTTCATCGAAGATGGTGAGCCGGTACTCCACAATCACTTGATTGGTGCCCGGAATTACCACTTCAGAGAACGGTAGTTCGAGTACTTGCTGGGCCGTCTCCTGGCCGAGGGGCGAGATGTACTGCCTCGGCTCACGCGGCATCCGGATTTCGGTAGGTTCCTCTTCGGCCGCACCGGCTGCAAACGCCGGGGCGACGGAAAGAGCAACCAACAGAACTGCGGCAATTAAGGCCGACCTGGTTGTTCTCAACATACGTGTTTCCCTCTCTTTCGGGCTTAGCTGCTACGGCGACCGCTCGCGCAGTGCGCACCGGCGGACCACCGACCGGGCGATTCCCGGCCACTACCAATACCTCTAACCTTGCGTAACCTTTATGATGTATAAGGCCCGTAGATACTCCAATATAGCATGAGGTGCAAGCAGACGCCAATCACGAATCGATCGGCAACGAAGCATTTTGCGCAGCGAAGACTCCGGTTAGCGAAGCAATACGAAAACGCACCCGGTGTACTACTAGTGTGAGAGATCTAAGCGTAACCGAATCGTTGGATAGACTGAAGGCCCTGCCGGCCGGAGAGCGCCCACGCGAGCGACTCCTTCGTGAAGGACCGCAGCGCATGAGCGACCAAGAGCTCGTGGCGCTGCTTCTCGGCTCCGGCACCCGCACCCACTGTCTCGGCGCTCTCAGCGCGGCAGTGCTCGATCTGTTCGATCGGCGCCGCGAGCCGCCGAAGATAGAGGAAATGATGGTAATAGAGGGCCTCGGGGCCGCCCGCGCCGCCACGCTCACCGCCGCGTGCGAGCTCGGGCGTCGGCTCTATGTTCCGCGCGGCAGGCGGATCCGCGTGCCGGCGGACATCGTTCCGGTCGTGGGACATTACGCCGACCGCAAGCAGGAAGTGTTTCTCGCGGTCTCGCTCAACGGCGCGCACGAGGTGATCGCGTCGCGCGTGATCTCGGTTGGGTTGGTGAATCGCACCTTGGTACATCCTCGCGAGGTGTTCGCCGACGCGGTGGTAGACCGCGCCGCTGCGGTAGTGGTGGCGCATAACCATCCGTCCGGGCGCGTAGACCCGAGCTCCGAGGACCGCGAGGTCACGCGCAAGCTCGTGCAGGCGGGCGAGACGCTCGGCATCCGGCTGTTGGACCATATCGTGTTCACCACCGACAGCTACTACAGCTTCCTCGAGAACGGCGAGCTTTGAGCCGCTGAACGCGTTCCTCGGCGCGCTACAACGGCAGTTCGGTATGCGGAATCGCAAACCGTGGATCTTCCTCGGCGGCCGCGGTCAGGGCCCCGCCGCCGGCGATCACCGCAACGTGGGGTCGCGACCAGCGCTCAAGCAGCCGTCGGGCCGCAGCCGAGAGATCGGCCGCGGTGAGTCTGATCATGCGGTCACGGCGCTCCTGGCGGAGCTCGTCCGGGATGCCGTATAGCAGCCGCTGCAGATTCACGACGCCCTTCTGCGCGGGCATCAACGGGCGCAACTCTCGACTCACGCTCCCGATAATCGCCAGTTCAACCGCGCGCTCCTCGCGTTCGCCCTCCGCGCGTTCGCCCTCGGCGTGCCGGCGCAAACCGTCGGCAAAGGCCTCTAAGGTGGAGACGATGTTGGGATCACGATACGAGGCAAACGAGAACACACCCTCGAGCGCACGAGGCATTGCCGTGACACCGTAGGCGCCGCCCTGCATCCTAACCCGCTCCCAGAGGAACCCTGTGGAAAGCGCGTGCGCAAGCACCTGTTCGGCCGGGTACTCGCTACTGCCGAGCACGCTCCCCGGCACCGAACCGGCGACATACGCAACACCCGACGGGACCGAGAACAGCTCGAACCCCGGAGTGTCGAACCCCGGAGTGTCGAACCCCGGAGTGTCGAACGCCTGCGCCTCGGGCGCCTGTTCCGGCTGCGTACCGCGCCCGCCACGCGCCAACGGATCTGCTGCGGACCGATCGAGCGCTTCGCTCAATATCGACGGCGCTGCGCGCTCCCGAGACCCATGCGCTTCCGCGGGCAGCTTACGCAACAGCGCGGAGAGCGCACGCTCGGCCTGCTCCGCGAACTCCGCCGCGCAGGTGAGCGAGAACGCGGATCTCGAACGCGCTACGGTGCGGTCGCGGATCTCGAGCAACACCGAGGATAGTTCTTCCAGCGCGCCGTCGAGGTCCAACTCCGCGAGAAACCGTAGCTGCGTAATGCCCCGCCAGCGTTCCGAAAGCTCGAGCGCCGGAGAGAGGGTACGCGCGCTGCGCAACGCAGCGAACTGATGCCCGCCCGGCAAGACCGCCGACTGCAGATCGTTGCGCGACTCAAGCAAGAGTTCACGAACTCGCTTGGTATTCGTCAACTCAGCCTCTCTGAGCAGTCGCTGCACGAGCGCAAGCGCCTCGTCGAACTGCGCCTCGAGCGCCTTGAGACGAAAGGTCAGAAACGCCGCGGCGGGGCGCCGGCGCGGATCGTCCTCGCTGAGATACTCGGCCTCGCCAAGGGCGACGTTTCGCGGAAGCCCGCCGGGAATCTCGGCGGCATCCGGCACCAAAACCGCGCTCACATCGATATTGGCGGAAAACCCGCCGGTCTTCAACGCGAGCTCGCGCGCTACGTGATCGTAGCTCATGCCCGGCAGCCCACACTCGGTGATCGCATCGCTGAGCAGCGGCAACAGCAACTGGAACTCGGGCTGAAGGTCGTCTATGCGAAACGCGAAATCGAGATACACAATGCCGTTCGTGAACTCCTCCTGGAGATACACCGGCACACCCTCGAGCTCGCGCCGGCGGTAAGCGATGCGTTCTATCTCGCGCGGGATATCCTCTTTCGTGAGAAACGGGAGTTCTGCCAGGCGGTCCGGGTCGTCGGGCTCCTCCTGCAGCGCCCGCAGCGCCTTCTGCTCGGCCTCTATAGCGGCACGCTCCGCCTCGCCAAGACTCGCGGCGCGTTCATCGAGCTCGACGCGTTCTTGCTCACGACGCCTATCATCGAGCCCGGGCTCCGGGCGGATCGTAACGGTGCTGCGATGCGGGTTATCGAGTAGGTGGCTCTTTATCAGGCGCTCGAACAGGTTCGGCTCGCGCTCAAGACGTTCACGCAAGCGCCGCAGCAGCGGCGTGAACTCGAGCGTCGCCACCGGATCGCAGCCGTGAAGCCACCCGCGCAGACTCCGGCGCATCAGCCGAAGCGCAAACGAGGCGCCGGTTTTGATCTCCCGATTTCGAAACTCAACGCGTCGCAGAGCGCCCTCAACAAGCTCGGCCTCGATCCCTTCCTCCCAAAGACGCTGCAACTCACCGAGTACGAGCTCCTCGATTGCGTCGCGTTTCTCAGGGTCGGTGCCGCGCATGCCGACCGAGAACACCAGCTCGCGCAACTCGGTCTCGAGCCCGCTCGGCGCCGAGAGGTCCTCCCCGAGCGGCGACTCCACAATAACTTTCTGAAGCGGCGATCCGGAATGCCCCAGCAGGATCTCGGCAAGAATCTCGAACGCCAACGTGAGCTCAGGGTCCGTATTGGATGCCGGCAGCCAGTTGAGCGTGACCGACGATTTCCGATCGGTTTCCTCACCCTGCTCCAGCGGATACACGTCTTGCATGCGCCGCGATTCGCTCCAACGCGGCTGCTCCGGCAGCTCGTTGCGCGGCTCGAGCGCCTCGAAATCCGTCAGGAACTCCGACTGCAGCGCCTCGAGATACCGCTCGGTCGGGATGTCGCCGTAGAGAAAGACGCGAGTATTCGACGGATGGTAGTAACGACGATGGAACTCGAGAAACTCCTCGTAACTGAGCGACGGAATCACCGCCGGGTCGCCGCCGGAATCTACCGCGTATGGTGTGTCGGGCATGAGCGAGCGATACGACCACTCCGCCGCGATCGAGTCGTGCGAGGCGTAGTTTCCCTTCATCTCGTTATAGACCACCCCGCTGCGCTGCAGTTCACCGTCCTCAGCGAACTCGAGGCGATGGCCCTCTTGACGGAACATCTCCGGCCGAAGCAGAGGTCGAAACACCGCGTCTCCGTAGACCTGCATGATGTTGAACAAATCCTTGGCGACGGTACTCGCCGCCGGATACACGGTCTTGTCCGGGAAGGTGAAGGCATTCATGAAGGTGCTCATGCTGCCCTGCAACAAGAGCAAAAACGGATCCTTGAGCGGGTAGCGCCGTGATCCGCATAGCACGGTATGCTCGAGGATATGAGCAATGCCGTTCGAGCTGCTCGGCACCGTCTTGAACGCGAACGCAAACAGGTTCTCGGGATCGTCGTTCGCTACATGATATACCTCGCACCCGGTCGCGAGATGCCGCGCGCGCACCCCGCGGGCGCGGTACTCCGTGAGATCGTCTATCGAGACGACTTCGAATCCGTGTAAGTGTTGTCCCGGTTCCAGCATACTGTGTTGTCCTTGTTTTGATTTCTGTTCAAAGCTATCAGCCATCACGTGAGAAGCCCGAGCTCCGCGGCGCGACGATAACACCGTAATGTGGTGCCGCCGAGACCGCGCAGAAGACGCGCGAGACTCCTGGGCCTGCGACCGTCGAGCGTATCCGATACGGTCCTGAGCACCAGTAGCGGCACCGACTCCAGCGCGCACACCTGAGCTACCGCCGCGCTTTCCATATCGACCACGGTCCCGGATAGCTCGGTGTCGGCCGCCAGCTCTTGTTTCTCACGAGCCGTCAGGAAGCGATCACCGGTGAGCACGCGTCCGAACCTCCGCGGCCGCACGGTGCGCAACGCCTCGTACGCCGCCGCGTTCAGCCCTTCATCGCACTCCACCGCTTGAACACCCTCGCACGGGACCGCGCCCCGGGCAAACCCAAGCGCAGTAGCGTCGAGGTCGTGTTGCAAGCAGTCGCGCGCGATTACCACCTCGCCGATCGGCAGCTCGGGCTGCAACGCGCCGGCGATGCCGGAGAGAACCACCGCGCTCGGGCTCAAAAAACCGATAAGGTCTTGCGTAACGCTTGCGGCGAGCACCTTGCCGACCCCAACGCGTGCCACCGCCAAGCGTCGCCCACCGACATCGCCCCGGTAGAGCTCGAAACCGCGACGCTCCTCGCACTCGACCGACTCGAGCTCCGGGAGAATGCCCGCGAGCTCTTCATGCATCGCGGCAAGCAGCAATACCACGTCGAGCTCGCGCGTTTTAGCCGAGTGCGGTTACGATGCGATCGAGCGCGTCGTGCAGCACCGCTTTCGGGGTAGCGATGTTGAGCCGTTGAAACCCTTCGCCGCCGGGCCCGAACACCGGTCCGTGCGAAAGCTCAACCTTCGCTTCCTCGCGCAGAAGACGCTGAAGCTCCTCGTCGCTGATGTCCCGCTTACGCTGCAGACGCCGAAAATCAAGCCACATGATAAAGCTCGCCTCGGTCGGCGAGGCCGAAACAAGCGGCAGACGTTCCGCCAAGATCCCACGAACCTCTTCCACCGTTTCAACCAAGTGCCTACGAAGCGCCGCGAGCCACGGCGCCCCGTCTCGGTAGGCAGCTTCGGACGCCACCAAGGCCGGTGTGGTTACGTGCTCGGTGCCGGCGGCCTGCAGCGCGGCGCGATAGCGACTGCGCAGCTCGGGGGCTTTGATAGAGGCTGCGG
>SLBH01000185.1 GCA_007126415.1 Spirochaetales bacterium | reverse complement strand
CGGGACTTGAACCCGTACAGGCGCATTGCCCGGGGGATTTTAAGTCCCCTGTGTCTACCAATTCCACCACTCCGGCGCGGACGCTAATTCGTGTGCGCAATACTACATGGTGCGTTGCGTCGTGGTCAATCTGTCGCGCCGACGCTCGGCTGCGCCGACGCCCTGCGGGCGCCCCGCAGCGCTCTTCCTCAAAACTCGGCGGCGGCTTCATTGCGTGCGGGTTTCTTCCGATGATTGCAACCGTAGGGTGAGAATCGAACCCCGCCGTCCGCCACGGAGCTGCTGCCGAGCGGAGTGGTGTGTATCGCACGATACGCCGAGCGCCGGGGGAACAAGGAGCACGGGTAGTATGCCGAGAGGAAGGGCGGTTTTAATGCCGCTCGTATTGACGGCAATCCTGGTCGCGGGCGTCGAACAAGGGCGCGCCGAGCTTCCGCAACCGGATGACTTTGATATCGAGCGCATAGAGGAAGAGCAGGAGCGCGAGTATCGCGACGAGATGCCGATCTACTCCGTGAGCGAGTACGAAGCGCCGTGGATCACCGACGACCGCAACGGAGACGGTAGAATCGATTACGCGGTGCTGTTCAATCAGTCTTTTCAAAAGGTAGCCGAGGCGGTGGACCATTCACACGACGGGCGAATGGACGACTTCTACTACTACCACCGCGGCGATCTGGTGCGCCAGGAGATCGACACCAATCACGACGGCGTGGTAGACTTGTGGATCTACCTCGACGGGGCGTATGTCGAGCGCTGGGAGCGCGACACTAACCACGACGGCAGGGCCGACCAAGTTCGGGAATACTAGACGCGAATACTAAGATAAATATGAAAAAGCATACACGAGTACTCGGTGGCTTTCACGCGGTCGAGGAACACTTGAGTTCCGGAGCAACGGCGGAGGCGCTGCTGGTTGCAACCGGCAACAAACGCGCGGGGGTCGTTATCGAGAAGGCCCGGCGCCTTGGGGTCCCGGTGCGGCGTGTATCGCGCGAGGAACTGCAGCGTGAGGCGGGGGCCAAAACTCGAGACGTAGCGCTCGTTTTGGCCGGCTCCGCCGGCGCGGCCGCGGGGGCAGTGAGTCTGGATGAGATCCTTCAAACAACCGCCGAGAAGCACGACACGCTGATACTGTTGGTCGACGGTGTTACCGACCCACAGAACCTCGGCGCTATCTTGCGCTCCGCCGAGCAGTTTGGGGTCGACGGCGTACTGCTGCCGAAGCGGCGTACCGCCGGGCTGGATAGCAGGGTGGTGCGGGCCGCCGCCGGGGCAACCGCGCATCTCAAGGTGTCGCAAGGCGAGAATCTCGCGGAGACGGTCTCGCAGTTGCAGCAGCACGGGTTCTGGGTCTATGGAGCCGACGCCGCCGGGGAGCCCGCGCCGCAGGTGAACCTAAGCGGTAAGATCGCGCTGGTGATGGGCAGCGAGGGCGAAGGAATCAGACGCTTGGTCCGCGAGCGCTGCGACGGCTTGATAGCGATACCCACGCAAGGCAAACTGGATTCACTGAACGTTTCGGTGGCGACCGGAATCCTGCTGTACGAGATCAGACGGCGCTCCGAGCCCGGGGGCTCCGGTTAGAGGCTCGGGCTACTGGCCGAAGATGGTCCCGCCGATGTCGGGGCGACACCAAGCGCCTTTGAACTTGATGTTCTTGACCGCGGAGTACGCTGTTCCGCGAGCCTCGAGTAGCTCGTGCCCGATACCCACAACCGTAAAGCATCGTCCTCCACCGGTCACGACACGATCGCCGTCGGTTGCGGTCGCTGAGTGAAAAACCAGCAGCTCCTTGCGGTTGTTTGTGGGGAGTTCCTCTACCAGGATATTGCGCGGGTAGCTACCCGGATAGCCCGGGCTTGCGAGGACGACGCCGAGCGCGGTCTTGCGCGAGAGCTCGAGCGGAAACTTATCGAGCTTGCCTTCTATTAGCGCCTCGCAGAGGCTGCCGAAATCGCTCTTGATCAGCGGCAGCAGTACCTGAGCCTCGGGGTCGCCGAACCGCACGTTGTATTCAAGAAGTTTTGGACCGTCCGCGGTTATCATGAGGCCAAAATACAGCACGCCGGTGAACCGAAGGCCGTCGAGCTCGAGGCCCGTGAAGGTTGGGGCCACGACGCGTTCGCGTACCTGCTCCATTACTTCCGGAGTTACCCACGGCACCGGGCAGATGGCTCCCATGCCGCCGGTGTTGGGCCCGGTACCGCCTTCGCCGGCTTTCTTGTAATCCGCGCAGGGCGGGAGCAGCGTGTAGTTTGTTCCATCGGTGAGCGCAAATACCGAGATCTCGTACCCGGTCAGCCTTTCCTCCACCAGCAGTTGGTCGTCCAGCAGGGTTTCGCGTCCAAACTCGAGCATCGCCTCTTTGTCTTCGGTCTCCAGCACGCCTTTGCCGGCCGCGAGGCCGCTTTTCTTGAGAACAACGGGATACTCGGCTTCGCGAACGTAGCGCTCAAACGCCTCGAAATCGTCGAAGACCTCGGCTTCGGCGGTTGCCACACCGTGCCGGTGCATGAAGTCCTTCGAGATCGCCTTGCTCGCCTCGAGCTGAGCCGCCGCTGCGGTGGCACCCACCGCGGCGATACCGGCCGCCTGCAGCGCGTCTACTACGCCCGCCGCGAGCGCGCTCTCGCCGCCGACAAACACCATATCGATCTCCTCGCGACGGCAGGCCGCGACCAAACCTTCGGCATCGGTCTCCGAAAGCTCAGGTAGGTTGGTCGCGAGCTCGGCCGTTCCGGCGTTGCCGGGTGCGCAGTAAAGTCCCGAGATGCGAAAGCTGCGCGAAAACTTCCAGATCAGCGCGTGTTCGCGCGCGCCTTGTCCGAGAATTAACGCTCTCATGGTGTTGCCCCCTGTATGATCTGCCCCTGTGAGATCCGGTCGAGGAGATCACGGACTACGGTAGGATACCAGCGGTGCTCGAGTGCATGGATGCGCTCGGTGGCCGCCTCGAGGTCGGCCATTTCAGAACGCTTGAACGATTGCTGCAAAACGATCGGGCCGGTATCGACACCGTAGTCGACGAAATGAATGGTAATACCAAGCTCAGTATCCCCGGAATGGTAGCTTTTTTCAATCGCCCTAGTGCCGGGATGACGAGGGAGAAGCGACGGGTGAATATTGACGATCGCGCCCGGGAACCCATCGATCAGTGTTGGAGTGAGGATGCGCATGAAGCCCGCAAGCGCGACGAGGTCGCAGTTGCGCCGCTCGAGCTCCGCGAGGATGTCGCGCTCGGCCGCTTCGCGCTCCCGCCCCTTGTAGCGGGCATAGAAAACCGGAATACGCCGCTCGCCGGCGCGTTCAACCGCGGGCGCATCCGGGTTGTCGGTAACGAGCAGTACAAGGTTGTGTGAACTCTCGGCGAGATCGTCGGCTAAGGCGACGAAGTTGCTGCCGGTTCCGGACGCGAACACCGCGAGGTTAGCCATCGGCAAGCTCCCCGATCAACCACATCTCTATCTCGGCATGCTCGGCTGCACGCTCGATCGCGTCTCTGTGGCGGTGCGGCACGATCAACGTGAGCCCCACGCCCATATTGAAGACTCGGCGCATCTCGTGCTCGGGGATCTCGCCGAGCTCGGCGAGGCGAGTAAACACCCGCGGCGTCGGCCAATCCCAGCGGAAACGAGCCGTAAGGTGCGAAGGCAACGCGCGCTGCGTATTCGCCTCGAGCCCTCCGCCGGTAATGTGCGCAGCTCCGGTGACGACGCCGGTTTCAAGGAGCCGCTTCAGTGCCTCCACATAGATCACGGTCGGCTCGAGGAGCTCACGCTGCAGGGCGTCAAGCTCCTGCCGCTCGTGGGCTTCAAGCCGTTCAAGCACCTTCCGCGCCAAGCTCAAGCCGTTGGAGTGAATGCCGGAGGAGGGAAGTCCGAACACGAGATCGCCCGCCTGCATGCGCTCCGGCTGCGGAAGCACCGCCTCTCGCTCCGCGATCCCCACCGCGAACCCGGCGAGGTCAAACCTGCTTCCCTGATACAGACCCGGCATCTCGGCGGTTTCGCCGCCGAGGAGTCGGCAGCCGGCGAGTTCACACCCGCGGACGATTCCACGCATTACCGGCTCCAAGACCGACGGCTCGAGCCGCCCGCAGGCGATGTAGTCGAGAAACGCGACTGGGCGGGCGCCGCATACGATGAGATCGTTTACACACATCGCGACGAGGTCAATGCCGAGGGTGTCGTAATTTCCGAGTTGCTCCGCGAGGAGGAGCTTGGTGCCGACGCCGTCGGTGGCCGAGAACAACACCGGGCGACGGTAGCCGCTGAGATCGAGCTCGAGCCCCCCGGCAAATCCTCCTAGGTCGGCCCCCACCACCGCAGGGTTGAGCGTCTTAATGAACTCGGCAAACGCGTCGCCGCGTTCAATGCTTACCCCGGCGGAGTCGTAGCTCAGCTGTTTGTTTCGGAAACGGTCGGAGGAGTTGCGTGGTTCGTTCATCGGTAATCCTGCCCGGATCTCGCTGAAAGTTTATTCCTGATCGGGCGCGTTATGGGCCGCGCCGCGGTGCTCGGCGATATCCATCGCTTCACGCATCTCGCGCAGGTCGCGCTCGCGCCCGACCGCGCGCTCTTCATCGGTTAACGGGACCTCGATCGGATAGGCTCCCGAGAAACACGCGTAGCAGTACGCGCCCGGAGCATTCAAGCAGCTCTGCAGTTCCTCGAGTGTGAGAAAACGCACCGAGTCCGCCCGGATATACCGCGCTATCTCGCCGGGGCTCATCGCGTTTGAGATCAGCTCCCTGCGCGTTGGAATATCGATGCCGAAGAAGCACGGCCAGCGTATCTCGGGCGAGCAGAGTCGCAGGTGTACCTCACGTGCTCCGGCTTCGCGTACAAGCTGGACCAGGAGGCGGGCGGTTGTTCCGCGCACGAGCGAATCATCGACCAGCACTACGCGGCGGCCCTCGATTACTTCACGCACCGGGTGAAGCTTCATGCGCACCGCCAAGTCGCGCTCGGCGGTGGTCGGCATAATGAACGAGCGCCCGGCGTAGTGATTGCGCGTCAAGCCGAACTCAAGCGGCGTTCCCGACGCCTCGGCGTAGCCCAGCGCCGCGCTGTTGCCGGAATCGGGGATCGGGACCACGATATCGGCCTCGACCTCGTCGCTGCGGGCAAGCGCTCGACCCATGGCTTTGCGGGCGGTGTGTACCGAATGGCCGAAGACCTGCGAGTCGGGCCGCGCGAAATAGATTAACTCGAACACGCAGCGCGACTCGGCCTCACGCTTGCCGATGTGCTCACTCCGTGCGCCGAGATGATCGACGATTAAGACCTCACCCGGTTCGAGCTCGCGGTAGTTGGAGATCTTCACTATGTCGAGCGCACAGGTTTCGGAGGCAACTACCGTGACGCCGTCTTGTTCTCCGACATAGAGCGGACGGAAGCCGCTTGGGTCTCTCACCGCAATTAGGGTGTCGTCATGCATCAGCACCATGCTGTAGGCGCCCTCGATCTCAGGCAGGACTTCGTGTAACGCTTCGAGAAAACTCGGTGCGCGCGAGCGCGACAGGAGATGCAGGATGAGCTCGGAGTCGGAACTCGTTTGAAAGATTGAGCCTTCGGCGAACAGCCGCTCTTTGATGATCGGCATGTTGGCGATATTGCCGTTGTGAGCAAGCGCGATCTCGCCCTTGTTACAGTCTACGAGGATCGGCTGCGCGTTTTCGAGCTTATTGCCGCCGTGGGTGGAGTAGCGTACGTGGCCTATGCCGACGCGGCACAAGCGCTCGCGCTCGAGGTAGCGGGCGAGTACCGTTGAGACCATGCCGAGATCCTTGTACACCACGGTGCGCCCATCCTTGCGGTAGGCCACGCCTGTACTTTCCTGGCCGCGGTGTTGCTGCGCGAACAGGGTGAAAAACAGCTTCTCAGGGATGTTGATCAGGTCACGAGCGTGAACCGCGGCTACTCCACACTCGTGCTCGATACAATCGGATTCGATCACGGGTACTGGTATAGCACCCAATACCGGCAGGGTCAACAACCCTGCCGGCGGCGGGCGGGCCGCTACGAGCCGTTGATCCCGAACAGCTTCACGGTGTTTGTGTAGATCTGGTCGGTGACCTCGTCGAGCGGTTCGTCGCGCAGTTCGGCGATGAACCGCGCGGTCTCCTTGAGATACGCAGGTTTGTTCCTCTGCCCTCTGTAGGCGGACGGCACCATGAAGGGGCTCTCGGACTCTATCAACATGCGGTCAAGCGGCATCTTCTTGGCGGTCTCGTGCAGATTGCGGGCGTTACGATAGGTTACGTTGCCCGCGAACGAGATATAGAGGTTTAACTCGAGCGCTTCCTGTGCGTAGGACCAGTCCTCGCTGTAGCAGTGCAGGACCCCGCCGCGTGCAGGCAGCTTCTCTCTGAGAATCTCGAGCACATCTTTCCCGGCGTCGCGGTTGTGGATGACCACCGGGAGGTTGAGCCGCTGTGCGAGTTCGAGCTGGCGAATGAAAAGTTCTATCTGGGCATCGCGGTTACCGAACTTGCGGTAATAGTCGAGACCGGTCTCGCCGATCGCGACGACGCGGCCAAGCTTAGCGCCTTCCTCGATCTTGGATTCCCAATCGCGTCCGGGGTTTGTAACCTCTGATGGTGACACCCCGACACTGTAGTAAACGTGCGAAGCGGTCTTGAGGTTTTCATAGATCTGAAAGAAGTCGTACAGGTTATTGCAGATGCTGAGGATACCCTCAACCTGTTCCTGTTTTGCTTCCTGCACTACAATCAGCTGCTCGATAGGGTCTTCATGAATCAGCCCTATGTGAGCGTGCGAGTCAAAGAGTTTCATGTCGGTTTCTCTACGAGTGAAGAAGATTTTGTAAGGAAGTGAACTCCCTACAGCCCTTAACGGTACTACAAGCTTATCGTTCCGTCAATCAAAACAAAGGGTTTCGTCCGATTTGACAAACGATTCGTGCTAGTGATACGCTTTCGCTACGGCTATGGTGCATTCACGCACCTGTTTCCGCATCCTGGTAATACTGTAACCTGGAAGTGCATATATGGCAAGACGTGGTCTCCGGGGCGGCTTCCTCGGACTGCTTGGAATATTCGTTCATAGCGTACGCTACCGCTTGGGTAGGCTCGGCAAGGGCCTCACCGGGCTGGTCGGCAAGCGCTTCACCATAATGCTGATACCGCACTCGCAGCGCGGGGGCTTGAACCTGCAGCTCAACGTTCTGGTGCTCGTAGTGGTGGTGCTCGCGGCGGTTGGGCTGGTCTCGAGTTTCTTCTACTACACCACGATGTACACCGGCTCGAGCAGGTTGGTCTCGCATCAGAGTCGCGAGATAGACCGCACCGAGCGTGAGCTCGAGGCGGTGCGCTCGGAGCTCAACGAAGTCTTTAAGAGTGCTCGGCTGTTCGACGGTACGCTTGAAAGCACGCT
>SLBH01000021.1 GCA_007126415.1 Spirochaetales bacterium | reverse complement strand
TTACAAAAGCGCCGATAAGCCCAAGATCGAGGTCTACCGCGCAGATATCGGCGAAGACTTGCTGTGCGATGAAGAGGAGCTTTTTGCGATCGTGACCGATACGCCGCTGGCATACAACGTGCCGCAGTTTGCGTTCGAAGAACTCGAACAACTCGCCGACCGAATCGAAGCCCATATACATCAATCGGCTGCGGCAACCTAACAGCGGCAACCTAACTGCGCGGACCGGAGCGCGGGCGCGCGCAAGGTATCGTGGCTCGCGGTATGGTACGCGCGGCTTTGAACGTTCAATAATGTTGAACGTTCAATTGACAGTACAAGCAGTATCTGAGACCCTATCGAGCAAATCTTCGTCACCCCACAAAAGGAGAGTTTGCGTATGACGAACACTACAAGCACGATGAGGACCGCCGTTACGGTCGCCCTCATGCTAACCCTTGCTGCAGCGCTCGGGTTCGGCGCCGGAGCCCCGGAGCCGGAGGGCGATCCGGTACCCGAGATCACGATCTACACCACCACCGAGTCCTACGACCCGATCCGCTACGAAGCGGCGTTCATGATTCAGGACGCCTGGGAAGAGCTCGGGTTCCAGGTCAACGTGGAGCCGATGGAGTTCTCCACACTGCTACAGTATTTCTACGACGAGCAAGACTTCGACGCCACGATCCTCGGCTGGTCGGGACGCGTCGATCGCCTCGACCCGCAGCACTTCCTCGGAACACTGCACGGCGAGCAGACCGACCTGGGCGCCAACAATCCCGGCGGCTACCAGAACCCGGAGTACGACGAGCTGTTCGTACGCCAGGAGCGCGAGTTCGACCCCGACACCCGGCGCGAGATCGTGCTCGAGATGCAGGAGATCGCGGCGTCCGATGCCCCGCTCGATGTGCTGTTCTATCGTGATGAGGTAGTCGGCTACAACAACGAGCGCTTCGAGAACTTTGTCGCAATGGCCGGCGAGGCAATCTATAACGAGTGGACACCCTACGAAGTTACCCCGCTCGGCGACGACACGATGCTTACCATCGGCACCTCACAGGAACCCGACACCATCAACCCGCTCGACTCCACCTCGGTCTGGGGCTGGAAGTTTATGCGCATGTACTACGACAAGCTCGTGCGGCTCACCCCGGATATTGAACCGGAGCCGTGGGCTGCCGAGGATATCATCGAGGTAGACGACCGCACCGTCGACGTGGTTATTCGCGACGGCATGACCTTCCACGACGGCGAGCCGGTCACGGTAGACGACGTGAAGTTCAGCTTCGATTACTTCATCGAGAACGACTTCGCGTACTTTCGCCCGTTCTTCGGCCCAATCGAGAACGTTGAGGTGATGGACTCGAGCACGGTGCGCTTCAACCTCACCGAGCCGTACTCGCCGTTCATCACGGTGACCTTAAGCCAGATCGTGATCCTACCCGAGCACATCTGGGCCGATATCGACAACCCGGCCGACCTCACGCCGGACGAAATTCCGACCGTCGGAAGCGGCCCGTTCAAGTTCGACACCTACGACCGCGGCGAATACAAAGCTCTGTCGGTTTTTGAGGATCACTTCAGCGCCGGCGACATCGCGATCGACGGCATCGATTACATTACGTATGCCGATTCCGAAGGCGTGTTCACCGGCCTGCTGACCGGCGAGGTGGACATGACCGCATGGCGTATGGAGCCGGGCCAGATTCCGATCGCAGAGGCGGAGGAACACATCTCGGTCGTAACGGTCGGTGATTTTGGGTATTACCACCTCACCTACAACCTGCGTCGCGAGCCGTTCGCCGACCGCGCACTGCGCCGCGCGCTCGCTCACGCGATCGACCGCAACACGATCATCGACGTCTTGCTCGAAGGACGCGGCGAACCGGGATACTCGGTTATCGCGCCGATTAACACGTTCTGGCACAATCCGGACGTGGAGCGGTTCGAGTACGATCTCGAGACCGCTCGAGAGCTGCTCGAACAAGCCGGGTACACCTGGGACGCCCAGGGGCGTATCTACGCCCCGCAAGACTAATACTCGGCGGTCTTCACAGCCGTACCGGGAGATCCGGTTCTCGCGGTACGGCTTTCGCTTCGCTCTCGAGCCGACGGCTACGGAATACGCGCCGGACGGCTACGGGAGCCGTGTATCAAGGAGCCCCCTACAATGGCACGGTATATCGTCGGCAAGCTACTCCAGATGCTGTTTACACTCTGGGTTATCTTGACGGTACTGTTTTTCCTGTTTCGCCTCGGACTCCCGGATCCAACCGTTGCGTTAGTCACCGACGGTCTTTCGCCCGAAGATCGCGCGATCGTCACCGAGCGCTTTGGGCTGGACCGGTCGTTGCCGATGCAGTACGTAATGTATCTGGGGAACGTCCTCACCGGCGAGTTCGGCCGTTCGTTTCACTACAACGCCCCGGTCACCGCGATCGTCGGCGAGCGCGTAGCAAACACCCTGATCCTGATGCTACCCGCGATCCTGATATCGTATACGGTTGGACCGTTACTCGGCGTACTGTTGGCCTGGAAACGCGGGTCCAAACTCGAGGCGGGAGGGATAACAACCGGCTTAGTGTTTCGGTCGGCCCCGATGTTCTGGGTCGGCATGCTCCTCATTATGTTTTTCGGTATCCAACTCGGCTGGTTTCCCACCAGCGGTATGCGCACATTCCCGTACGAAGCAGCGAACTTCTTCGATAAAATCTTTACGCTCGATTTCCTGCATCACCTTATTTTGCCTACAATCGTGATCTCGCTGTACTACACCGGGCTTCCGATGCTGATCATGCGTAACACCATGCTCGAGGTAATGGGTGAGGATTTCATCGAGTTCGCTGAAGCACGCGGGCTCTCGAAAGCCCGCATCATGTATCGCCATGCCGCGCGTAACGCGCTCTTGCCGGTGGTAACGCAAGCGGCGATAACCGCCGGCCTCGCGGTCGGCGGGCAGGTCGTGGTTGAGGTGGTGTTCTCCTGGCCGGGCTTAGGTCTCGAGATGTTTAACGCCGTGAGAACGAGCGACTACCCACTCGCGCAGGCGGCGTTCATGCTTATGGCTACAATTATTCTGCTGCTCAACTTTGCAGCCGATATCGTGTACGGAAAGCTCGATCCGCGCGTGAGCTACTCGAGCCAAGGAGCGGGGGTCTAACATGCGAGAGTTGTTTCTGCTGCTCTGGAGATCTATCACGGAAGACCGCCTCGCAACCTTCGGCGTGATTGTCGTCGTTCTGTTGGTGACGGTGGCGCTGTTCGCGCCTCTGCTCGCGACGCACGATCCGTACGCGATGACCGAGCGCGTGGAAGGCACCGCGCTCTGGGTCCGCGGCGAACGGGTGAGCATAGAAGAGGGTATCGCAGCCGATACGTTGTACTCGGTTTCGGCGGACGGGCCCGAAAACTACATCGCGGCCGGTGCAGGGGGCGCGGTTGTTCGGTATGAAGAGGGATCATGGAGCGATATCGAGACCCCCACAACCGAGACGCTCCGCGCGATCTCGGCCGCCGGAGGGCGATCAATCACGGTGGGGCACAACGGCACGGTGTTGTGGTACACCGACGGTGAGTTCGAGCAGGTGGACGTGCCGAGCAGCGCCGACCTGTTCGGTGTGTCGTTGACCGACGACGGCACTGCGCTCGCGGTGGGCGAGGACGGGACCGTGCTGCACCTCGACGACGGACGCTGGACGGTTATAGAGGTTCCGGTAGCGCGCGACCTCACCGCGGTTGCCCTGATAGCGCCGGATTACGGGTACGCAGTCGGCGCGCGCGGCACGCTGCTACGCTTCAACGGAGCCGACTTCGAAGAGGTCGCCTCGCCTACCTTCCGCGATCTATTGAACGTCACGTTCTACGACCGATCGGCCGGGTACGCCGTCGGAGAGCGCGGCACGGTTCTGCGCTACCGCGACGGCGAATGGAGCGAGGAACAAGGCGCCTTGACCCGAACGCTGCGCTCGATCGCTATGGTGAGCGCCGAGGAAGTGCAGGTCGTGGGAACGCACGGCGACATGATGCGCCGGGTTGACGGCACCTGGCAGCAGGTCGCCACGGGGTACAGCCGTCACTTCCGCGGTATCACCAGCGACGGGGAAACCACCGTCGTTGTCGGCACCGACCCCTACATCAACTCGCTCGCGCGCCCCTCGGCCGATCATTTCTTCGGCACCACGCATAACGGCCGCGATATCTACAGTCAGGTGATACACGGCAGCCGTACCGCGTTGCTGGTCGGGTTCGTGGCCGCGGTCATGGTCACCGTTATCGGCACAAATGTCGGGCTTTTCTCGGGTTACCTCCGGGGCCGTACCGACAACGTCCTGATGCGGATCGTCGATATCATGTACGCGCTCCCCCTCGAGCCGTTCGCGATGGTGCTGGTGCTGCTTTGGCGGCCCGGGATTCATATCATTATTCTCGCGGTCGGGCTCCTGACCTGGCGTACGACCGCGCGCATCATTCGCTCTCAGGTGCTGTCTTTGGCCGACCGACCGTTCGTGAAGGCCGCCCGCATCGCAGGCGCCTCACCGCTTCGCATCATCTACAAGCACATCGCCCCCAACGTCTTGCCGCTGGCGTTCTTGCAGCTGGCGGTAGCGATGGCGTTCGCGATCACCGCCGAAGCAACCTTGAGCTTTCTGGGACTCGGCCCACCGCGCCTGTATTCTTGGGGCACCATTCTTCATCAAGCCCGATTATCGGGCGCGTGGCGCACCGCTTGGTGGTGGGTAGTTCCTCCGGGCCTGCTCATTATGCTGAGCGTGGTCTCGGTGTTTTTCATCTCGCGCGCGCTCGAGGTGATCGCCAACCCACGACTTTCGAGGAGATAACGCATGCTGCTTGAGATACAAGAACTCAAGACCTACTACAGCTCGCGGGGACAAGAAGTCCGCGCGGTAGACGGAATATCGCTCTCGCTCGAGCGCGGCGAGAACCTCGGGCTCGTGGGGGAGTCGGGTTGCGGGAAGACGACGCTCTCAAAATCGCTGCTGCGCATCAACGGGCCTAACGCTCACATCGCCGGCGGCCGAGTTCTGTTTAAGGGCCGCGACCTTACCGCGTTACCGGAGCCCGAGATGCGCAAGGTACGCTGGCGTGAGATCTCGATGGTCGCACAGAGCGCGATGAACTCGCTCGACCCGGTCTACACCGTCGGCAACCAGATGCTCGAGACCTTGCAACTGCATACCAACCTCAGCTCGCAGGCCGGCATGCGGCGCGCGGCGGAGTTGTTCGAGCTCGTAGGGCTCGAACCGAAGCGCCTCAAGTCTTACCCGCATCAGCTTTCGGGGGGGATGCGGCAGCGGGCGGTTATTGCGCTCGCGCTCGCGCTTGACCCAGAGCTGATCATAGCCGACGAGCCGACCACCGCACTTGATGTCGTCGTCCAGGACGGCATCCTGAAACAACTCGAGCAGATTCAGGCCCAGCTCGGGAACTCCATGATTCTGGTCACGCACGACGTCTCGCTGGTCGCGGAGATGTGTCGGCGCGTCGCGGTGATGTACGCCGGGCGTATGGCGGAGGTGGGTCCCACCTCTACGCTGTTTAGCGAGGCGGCGCACCCCTACACTATCGGGCTGCTGAATGCCTTTCCGACGCTCGAGAGCGCTAAGGGCGAGCTCATCTCGATTCCCGGCTCGCCACCCGATCTCGCGGTGCCTATTCCGGGATGTCCGTTTGCAGCCCGCTGCCCGTTTGCGACCGAGAAATGCAGTCTCGAGACACCCGAGATGCGAACGATTGGGCCCGACCATTATGCAGCCTGTCACTATGCCGAAAACGCAGCCGAGTTTCGGCGCGCGGCCGGTGAGCAACTGCAGTGGCAGAAGAGCGCACAAACCGAGGAACGGGCGACGCGCTCGCAGAACCGTGCGCAGCGTGCCGAGTTGTTCGCCGACGACCATCCAGGTAAGCAGCGCGACGAGCAGCCGAGTGAGATACTCACCGTGACCGATCTCCTTCGCTGGTTCAAGCTCAAGCGCAGCGTGCTCGACAACGTTCGCGGACGCGGCGACTCGGTCGTGAAGGCGCTCGACGGCGTGAGCTTCGGCGTGAGCGAGGCCGAGATTCTGGGGCTTGCCGGTGAGAGCGGTTCAGGCAAGAGCACGCTCGGCGAGGTGATCACCGGGCTTCAGAACGTCACCGGCGGCTCGGTGGCCTACCGCGGAACTGCGTTGTTCACCAACGGTAAGTTCCGCTCCGAGTTGCGCCGCGAGGTTCAGATGGCGTTTCAGGATCCGTACGAGACGCTGAACCCACGGTTCACGATTTTCCAGACCATTCGCGAGCCGCTTCGCAACTTCGGCATCGGCACGCCTGAGAATCGCTACGAGCTGGCGGCCGAGGTCCTCAAGCAGGTGGAGCTGCACCCGGCCGAGCAGTTCCTCGACCGGTACCCGCACGAGCTATCCGGCGGCCAACGACAGCGCGTCGCGATCGCGCGCGCGATCGTGAGCAACCCCGCTTTGCTGATCGCCGACGAGCCGGTCTCGATGCTCGACGTATCGATCCGAGCCGGTGTGCTAAACCTCTTCCGTCGCTTCCGAGACGAGCTCGATATGTCGATCGTGTATATCTCACACGACCTGGCCACGATTCGCTACATCTGCGACCGCACCGCGATCCTGTATCTCGGGCGCTTGGCGGAGTTGGGTCCCACCGAGGAGGTCATCGAGCGGCCGCGACATCCGTACACGCGACTCCTGACCGCGGCGGTTCCCAGTCCAAATCCCGATCTCGAGCGAAAGCATGTCGATGCGCGCGGCGAGATCCCGGATCCATTAAGCATCCCGAACGGATGCCGCTTCCATCGCCGATGTCCGTTTGCACTGGCGCACTGCGGATTCGAAGGCCGCGACCTGAAGCTTCTGATCGAAGAGAATCACGAGGAACGCTACCGTGAGCTTCGCGGCGCCATTGAGCGCGCCGAGCTCGAAGACCGCGACCTCGTTCTCACGCTCGCCGCCGACGCCGGCGCAGACGAGATGATCGCGCTGATCCGCCGCATCATGGAGGAGCACGACCAGCCGATCGAGCGAGCCGTCGACGCGATAGAGGCCGACGCACGCACCGTCCGGGTAAGGTTCCCGGAGCAACCCGAGCCCGAGCATTACCACGTCGGCCGGCGCCACACCGTGGCCTGTTACCTCTTTGAGCCCGGGCGAGGGCCCGAAGCCGGGTCCGGCGATTGAGTCAGGAGGGCGCGTCTACTCTTCGCGGAACGGGGTGCGCGTGAACCGTGCTATCGTGCGCCCCAGTTCCGAGACCCAACCGTAGCCTCGAACAGAGTCTGTTACGACATGCACGCGCTCGCCGCTACTGAGCTCCAACCAGAGACGCACATGGCCGCGGTGCATCGCTCGTGGCAGCATACCGCCGCTGCTGCGCCGCAGGAACTCGAACCCGGTGCTGGTGCCTACCGGGGGCGC
>SLBH01000114.1 GCA_007126415.1 Spirochaetales bacterium | reverse complement strand
GCGGCGGGCGGCGGGCACCCCCGCCGCCGCCGCCCCACCCCGCGCGTCCACCTGCGAGCCGGCGCGGGCCACAAGGACTGAGGCATGAAGATTTTGGTTACCGGCACCGCCGGCTTCATTGGTTACCACCTCGCTGAGCGGCTCGCGGAGCGCGGAGATGAGGTGGTCGGCATAGACAACCTCAACGAGTACTACGACATCCGGCTGAAGTACGCGCGGCTCGCCGAGAGCGGGGTGGCGCCGGCGGCCGCCGAGATCCACGACACAATCACCACGTCGCGGAAGTACCCGAACTATCGCTTTGTGCGGATGGACCTCGAGCGGCGCGACGACCTGTTTGAGCTCTGCCGGCGCGAGCGCTTCGACGCGGTCTGTAACCTTGCCGCTCAGGCCGGGGTGCGTCACAGCCTCACCAACCCCTACAGCTACGTCGACGCCAACGTCGCGGGGTTCTTGAACGTGCTCGAGGCCTGTCGAGCCTACAACGTCGGCAACCTCACCTACGCGTCTACCTCGAGCGTGTACGGGCTAAATGCCGGCATGCCGTTCTCAACCTCCGACAACGTAGACCATCCGGTGAGCCTCTACGCCGCCACCAAGAAGGCCAACGAGCTGATGGCGCACACCTACAGCTACCTGTACGGGATCCCGACCACCGGGCTGCGTTTCTTCACGGTGTACGGCCCGTGGGGGCGGCCCGACATGGCGCTGTTTCTCTTCACACGCGCGATCCTCGCCGGACGGCCGATTCAGGTCTTCAACCACGGTAGGATGAAGCGCGACTTCACCTATATCGACGACATCGTCGAGGGCATTCTGCGCGTGATCGATAATCCCGAGGAACCCACAGACGGGCCGCCCGACCCCGGGTTGCTGCAGTCGCTCGAGGAGCTGGACCCGTCGTGGTCGCCGGCGCCGTATCGTGTGTATAACATCGGGCACGGCGCGCCGGTGAGCTTGCTTGAGTTCATTGAGGTGCTCGAGGCCGAGCTCGGTCTCCCGGCCGAGCGCGAGTATCTGCCGATGCAACCGGGCGACGTGGCCGCGACCTGGGCCGACGTAACTCCGCTCGAGCTGGAGTTCGGCTACAAGCCCAAGATCGAGATCGCCGAAGGTATCCACCGCTTCGTGCGCTGGTACCGCACCTACGGCACCCAGATCTTCGGCCGCAGCTGAGCGCCGACCGGGTACTCGGCGCCGTGCGGCGTGATAGAATGAAAAGCAAGCAGCCCACGAAAGGAGCCCACGCCATGCAGACCAAAGATCTCGAAGCGATTCTGTTTGAATTTTCGCCCGCGCCGATGAACGCGGTGCAGATTCACGGGTTTTTCTGCGGGGTGTTGTGCGCCCCGGGCGACCCCGAGCCGATGGTGTGGGCGGAGGAGCTGCTGCGTGCCGACGCCGAGCGCGAGGTGCCGGAGCACGCCTTCCGGAGCGAGGAGGGGCTTAAACGAATCCTGTACGGCATCATGGAAAGCTACAACGAGATCGCCGAGGTCATCACCACCGAGGAGTTTCGCCCGCCGTTTCGCGTGGAGCAGCCGAACGCCGACGACCGCTACCAAGCCTCGCGTTGGGCCGAGGCGTTCTGGCGCGGGTTCGTGATCGGTGACGGCGATCGCTTCGTGCAAGAGGACGAAGACGTGCGCCAGGCGATGATCATCCCGCTCATCATTCGCGACCCGAAGGATGCGCTGTCGGAGATAGAGTTCGAGGAAGAGCCGAGCGCCGGAGAGATTACCGAGTTCGTCACCCAGCAGCTCGGCCAACTACCGCAGGTGGTTCGCCTCGTGGCCTCGCACGCGCGCGCGCGCCATCTCCAGGATTTCCAGCAGCGCAGGGGCGGCAACGGCCACACCGACGGCGCCGATGGGCACGGGCGCGGGGACGGCGGCTGAACCGCGTATAGCCGCCCACCGGCCCACCGGGCGCCTGCGGCGGCGTGACGCGCAGATAGGCGCTGCCGGGGGCTCGGGCTACACGGCTGCAAACGGCTCCGTCATGGTGTCGTTCATCCACGCGCGCGCCATGCGAGGGGTGTTCCAGGCAACCCCGGGCCGGCCGTGCGGGTCTAGCGCGATCACTCCGCCGTACCCGTCGGCGCGATGGTGCAGCAGCGATATGGCCCGTTCTGCCGCGGCGCCGGGGTTGAGCCCGAGGAGCTCGATTCCGTCTACCACCGTCTTTGCCAAAACTACCTTTATGATCGCTTCGCCCCAGCCGGTGCTGGAGGCGCCGCCGGCGCTGTTCAGGGCGTAGGTTCCGCTGCCGATGGTCGGCGAGTCGCCGACGCGCCCGGGGTACTTGTTGGGCGTGCCGCCGGTTGAGGTGCCGGCTGCGATGTTGCCGCGGTCGTCGAGAGCGACACACCCCACGGTATCACCGGGGAGCGAGGGGTCGTGGGTGGGCTCCTCGACGGCGCCTGAGAACGCAAGCTTACCGGAGTAGCCGGGGATGCGTCGGATTTGGCGCCAACGCTCGAGCTCGCGGCCCACGAGTAAGTCTTCGGGCGTACAGAACGCGATTCCTTGCTCGCGTGCGAAGCGTGCCGCGCCCTCGGAGACCAAAAGCACATGTTCGCTTCGCTCCATGAGCCGTCGAGCCAGGGAGATGGGATGAAAGATGTTCTGGACTGCCGCGACGGCTCCAACCTCGAAAGTGCGGCCGTCCATGATACTCGCGTCCATCTCTACCTCGCCGATGCGGTTTACGAACGAGCCTCGCCCGGCGTCGTAGGTGGGGTCCTGTTCCATCTGTTTGATCGCGAGCTCAACCGCGTCAAGCGCGGTGCCGCTCTGTTTCAAGACGTCCCACCCGATTGCACCGGCCGTAAGAACGCCCTGGTGATGGTTGTCGACGGCGTCGTCGGGGATATCCCAGGCGCCGCCGTGTAGTATTATCGATCTCATCTCGCTCGGTAGTATGGCATATTTTCCAATCTATTGCTCATCGGATGAGTACTGTCGTAGAGTGCGACTGAACCGGCGTCTTCGAGCGTGGTGCGCCCAATTTTACGGTACGGAGTGGTTCCGGTGTTTGAGTTGTATTTTACGCTTGCGGTGCTCGTCGGCATTCTTGTGCTTCTGGCGCTGGACATCACCGGGCCCGATGCGGTGTTCGGCGGGGCGCTGATCGTGCTGCTGTTTGGGGGCGTCGTGTCGCCGGAGGAGGCGCTCGCGGGGTTCTCGAACAAAGGTATGATCACGGTTGGGCTGCTGTTTATCGTGAGTCGGGCGGTTGAGAATACCGGGGTGTTTCAGCTGCTCGCCGACCGGTTCTTGGGTGACGGCGGTGCTACGGTCGGCGCCGGTGGCGCGGCCGGGACCGCGGGGGCAGGCGGCGTGAGGCGGGCCGGCGCGGGGGCGGTCCTGAAGATGATGGCCCCGGTGACGACGCTCTCGGCGTTTCTCAACAACATTCCGATCGTGACGATCTTCACCCCGGTGGTGAAGCGCTGGACCGCGTCGCAACGGCTTCCGGTCGGCAAATTTCTGATACCGCTTTCGTATGCCGCGATCTTCGGGGGCGTCTGCACGCTGATCGGCACCAGTACCAACCTGGTGGTGCACGGCCTCATGCTCGAAAACGGCCTCGAGGGCTTCAGGTTTTTTGAGCTCGCGCGGGCGGGGGTGCCGATCGGGCTGTTTGGGTACGCGTATCTCGCCGTGGTAGGGCGGCTGCTGCTGCCGGAGCGCTACGACGAGCTCGCGAAGATGACCGAGCAGCCGAGAGAGTACTTCATCGAGATGCTCGTGCCGAGCGGCTCATCGTTGATCGGCAAAACGGTGGACCAGGCGCGGCTGCGCCGGCTGCAGAGCGTGTACCTCACCGATATTGAGCGCGAGGGAGACCACCTGGGGCCGGTAACGCCCGACAGGCGTCTCGCGGCCGGCGATCGGCTGTTTTTTGCGGGGCGCACCGACGGAGTGGCCGATCTGGTGACTACCGCGGGGCTCGAGCCGGTAGACCAACAAACGCTCGCGGTCGACACCGCCGAGATTCGCCGTCACCTCGTGGAGGTGGTGGTGTCGGGTAACTGCGCGGCGGTGGGTCGAACGATTCGTGACTCAAACTTTCGAAGCCTCTACGACGCGGCGGTGGTGGCGGTGAGCCGCAACGGTGAGCGTTTGAACGCGCGCCTCGGCGACGTGGAGCTGCACGAGGGCGACACGCTCGTGCTGCTTGCCAAAAGCAACTTCGCCCGTCGGTATCGTTTCTCACGCGAGTTTCTATTGGTGAGCACGCTCGACCGCATCGCCCCGGAGGCAAAAGGAAGAGGAGCGTTCGCGCTTGCGGTTGTGGCGGTGATGGTGGTGCTTGCCGCGACCGGGCGGCTGCTGCCGACGATCGGGGGTAACCGGGTGGATATGTTCTACGCCGCGGCTGCGGCTGCGGCACTGCTGATCCTGGGGCGTACCATTCGCCCGGGGCAAGCGCGCGAAGCGGTACGCTGGGATGTGCTCGTCACGATCGGGGCGGCGTTCGGCGTGAGCCGCGCGCTGCTCAACAGCGGCGCCGCCGAGCTCGTGGGCCACGGCCTGGTGCAGCTGATGGCGCCGTTCGGCCCGGTGGGTGCGCTTGCGGCGGTGTTCCTCGCCACGGTGCTGTTCACCGAGCTCATCACCAACAACGCCGCCGCCGCGCTGATGTTCCCGATTGCGTTCGTTACCGCGAGCAGCCTCGGCGTAGAGCCCACCCCGTTCTTCGTCGCGATCGCGATCGCGGCCAGCGCGAGCTTCGCCACCCCAATCGGCTACCAGACCAACCTCATTGTGCAGGGACCCGGCGGCTACCGCTTTCGAGATTTCCTCCGCGTGGGCCTCCCGATGGATGCAATCGCGGCGGTGGTCGGCGTGACAGCGATCGCCTTGTGGTATATGGTGTAGCGCATGGCACCCGAAGCGTATCCTCGAAACACCTTAGATATTCTCGAGGCCGAGGCCGTGTACGTCATCCGCGAGGTCGCGGCGCAGTTCGAGCGGCCGGTGATGCTGTTCTCCGGCGGCAAAGACTCGATCTTGATGTCGTACCTCGCCAAGAAGGCGTTCTGGCCGGGCAAGATTCCGTTTCCGCTCATGCACATAGACACCGGGCACAACTTCGATGAAACCATCGAGTACCGCGACTGGTGGATGCAGGAGATCGGTGCGCAGCTCATTGTGCGCTACGTGGAAGACTCGATTAGCCAGGGCCGTGTGAAGGAAGAAGAAGGACCCAACCCCAGCCGCAACTCGCAGCAGACCGTTACGCTGCTCGACGCGCTCACCGAGTTCAAGTTCGACTGTGCGATGGGCGGTGCGCGGCGCGACGAAGAAAAAGCGCGCGCCAAGGAACGGTTTTTCAGTTTCCGCAATCGCTTCGGCCAGTGGGATCCCAAAAACCAGCGCCCGGAGCTCTGGAACATCTACAACGGCATGAAGCGCCCCGGCGAGCACTTCCGGGCCTTCCCGATCAGCAACTGGACCGAGCTCGACGTCTGGCAGTACATGCTGCGCGAGCAGGTACCGCTTCCGAGCCTGTACTGCACGCACGAGCGCGAGATCGTGCGCCGCGACGGGGTAATCCTGGCGCTCGGTCCGTATAATCGCCTCACCGACGGCGAGAAGGCCGAGACAGCCTGGGTTCGGTTTCGCACCATCGGTGATATGACCTGCACCGGCGCCACCGAGAGCCGCGCCGATACGCTCGAGGACATCGTAAACGAGATCGCCGCCACCCGCGTCACCGAACGCGGCGGCCGCGCCGACGACCGCCGCAGCGAAGCCGCGATGGAAGACCGCAAGAAGCAGGGGTACTTTTAGCCGTCCGCGCCGGCCGCCCGCGCAGATGCCACGGTCTTTGTGGTCGCGCTCACACATCGAAAGGAAGCGTATCGACGATGAACGAAAACACGCACACCAACACAACCGCAAGTGCCAACACAACCGCCGGCCGAGCAGCGCACGGCACGCAGGCTACCCACGGCACGCAGCTGGTAAAAGAGCGCGACCTGCTGCGCTTCACCACGGCCGGAAGCGTGGACGACGGCAAGAGCACCTTGATCGGGCGCATGCTGTTCGACACCAAGCAGATCTTCCAGGACCAGATGGACCAGCTCGAGACCTCGAGCCGGCTGCGCGGTGAGGAGAACGTGAACCTCGCGCTGCTCACCGACGGGCTGCGCGCCGAGCGCGAGCAGGGCATCACCATAGACGTGGCCTATCGCTATTTTTCCACCGCGCACCGCAAATTCATCATCGCCGACACCCCCGGCCACGAGCAATACACGCGCAACATGGTCACCGGCGCCTCTACCGCCGACCTCGCGATCATCCTCATAGACGCGCGCAACGGCGTGCTACCCCAAAGCCGCCGCCACGGCATCATCGCGAGCTTGCTCGGCATTCCGCACGTGGTGGTCTGCGTCAACAAGATGGATCTCGTGGATTACTCCGAGGAGCGCTACAACGAGATCGTCGCCGAGTATCAAGAGTTTGCGCAGAAACTCAGCGTGCACGACATCGAGTTCATTCCGGTCTCGGCGTTGATGGGCGACAACGTGGTGAACCGCAGCGAGAAGATGCCGTGGTTCGAGGGCGCGCCGCTGCTGCAGTTCCTCGAGAACGTCACGATCTCGGCCGACCGCAACCTCGTGGACTTTCGCTTCCCGGTGCAGTACGTGGTGCGCCCGCACCAAGACTTCCGCGGTTTCGCGGGGCAGATCGTCTCAGGCACCATCACGGTCGGCGAGGAGGTGGTGGCGCTTCCGAGCATGCAGCGCTCGCGTATCAAAGGCATCAACTTCTACAAGGCTGAGCTCGAAGAAGCCGCCGAAGGGCAGTCGGTCATCCTCACGCTCGAGGACGAGATAGACATCAGCCGCGGCGACATGATCGTGCGGCGCCACAACATCCCGGAGGTTGAGCACGAGTTCGAGGCCACTCTCTGCTGGATGGACGAGAGTCATAATCTCAAGACCGACACCAACTACATCCTGCAGCAGACCACCAACCGCAGCCACGCGCTGGTCGACGAGGTGCTGTATCAGCTCGACGTCAACACGCTGCACCGCGACCAAAGCGCCGAGACGCTTGGGCTCAACGAGATCGGCCGCGTGAAGGTCACCAGCGCCAAGCCGCTGTTCTTCGACCCCTACGAGCGCAACCGCAACACCGGCGGCTTCGTGCTGATAGACCCCAACGACTTCCGCACCGTGGCGGCCGGCATGATCCGCTACTCATCGCGCAGCACCATCGAGGAGCTCAAGCGTGACGAACGCGCCAAACGCCTCAAGGCGCCGAAATCCAGCGATATAACCTGGGACCCGGGCCTCGTGGGCCCGCAAGACCGCATACGCCGGCAGGGCCACCGCCCGCTCTGCGTCTGGCTTACCGGCCTCTCCGGCGCCGGCAAGAGCACAATCGCCAAGCAGGTCGAGAAGCAGCTGTTCGATGAGGGCTACAACATCACGCGGCTCGACGGCGACAACGTGCGCCACGGGCTCAACGCCGACCTCGGCTTCAACCGCGACGACCGCCGCGAGAACATTCGCCGCGTGGGCCACGTCGCGCGCCT
>SLBH01000049.1 GCA_007126415.1 Spirochaetales bacterium | reverse complement strand
GTCCACCTCGCCCGCGGCATCTGCCGCACGGGCGCCGGCCGCACCCGGACCGGCCGCACCCGGACCGGCCGCACCCGCGCCGGCCAAGCGGCCTGTGCCGGGCGAACCGGGAACATCGCGCTCGTGGTCGAGATCCGCCTGCAACAGCCGGAGGTCGTCGTCGTCCATCTGACAATCCTCGCCGATCATTAGGCTCGCGAGCTCGCGGACGTCGGTCTCGGCGAGTAGGCGCTCGGCGACGGCAGCGCCGTGGCGCATCACGGTGACGCGGTCGGCGATGGTGAACACCTCGCGAAGCTTATGCGTAATCAGGATCAGCGCGCGTCCGTCGGCGGCAAGACTGCGAAGGAGTGCGAACAGGAGCTCAACCTCGTGCTCGTTGCAGGGGGCGGTAGGCTCGTCGAGAATCAGGATCTGTGGGTCACGCAGCAAGGCGCCCAGAATTGCGGCGAGGTGGAGGCGGCTCGAGGCCAGATGCTCAACGCGTTGATTGGGGTTTATCGGGATACGGTAGCGCGCTGCGAGCTCGGCGATACGTTTGATCGCGGCGGAGCGGTCTATCGCGCCGAATCGTCCGCGCGGCTCAATCCCGAGCACCAGGTTCTCCCAGACCTGCAGCTCCGGGACGAACTGCGGATGCTGGTGCACCATGATGATGCCGGACTCGATTGCGTCGCGCGGGTGCTCGAACCGCGTAGGCAATCCTCTGTAGAGGATCTGCCCCGAGTCGGGCTGAAGCGCGCCGGAGAGCACGTGCATGATCGTGGATTTTCCGGCACCGTTCTCACCAACGAGTGCCTGGATCTCACCGGCGCGGATCGTGAGGCTTGCGTTTCGATTGGCCCAGACGTTGTTCTCCGGAAACCGCTTGGTGATCTCGCGCAACTCCGCGATTGGCCGGTTATTCTCGTGAGCGCTCACGTCTTGTTCGTCCGGCGCGGTGAGCCTACGCAACGGTAGCGATAGCGCCGCGCGGTATACTGCGCGCCACGGCTAAAGCCTCGGCATCTCGAGTTCGAGCTCTCCGGTGCGCATGCGCTCGAGCAGGTCGTCGATCTCGGCGCGGATATCGGCCGGCACGTGACGCTCGTACTGCGAATGCTCGGTGTCGAAATCCACATAGCCTTCTCGTACGCCGACCACTTCCGAGACGCCGAACGACAACTCGCCGTCGATGGCTTGCAGCGTGCGTTCATACGCGATTGTGTCGAGGCGGATGATGGAGCTGCCGAGCACCACGCCGGGTTCCTGATCGTAGCCCGATGAATCGAACCACAGCACGTAACCGCCGCGCTCTTTCGCGGCCGCGATCACGCCCTGGTTACCGCCGCCCGCGATCGTGAGAATCACATCGGCGCCGCGGTCTATCATGCTGCCGGCGAGCTCGTTGGCGGTTCCGGCGTCGTACCAGTTTCCCAGCACGCGAAAGTCTACCTCGATATCGGCATCAACCGTCTGGGCACCGAGCGCGAAACCGGGCCTGATGACCTCGTTCATGATGGGGTACTCCTGGCCGGCGAGAAGCCCAACACGCCGGTCCTCACGCGCGTGCTCGAGCTCGGGATGCGTCGTTACGAGCCCGGCGAAGTATCCGTTGAGAAAGGCCTGCTCGCGCTGATTGAACAGTACCGTCGCCATGCCGGGATGGTTGTCCCCGTAGCCGTCGAGAATTAGAAAACGCTGATCCGGAAAGCCTTCGGCGACCTCGGCCGCGATCTCGGGCAGCGAGGGGTTTGAGGACACGATCAAGTCGTACTCGCCGGAAGCGCTGAGCGAGGTAAGCCCGTCGCTCCATTCGGCTTGGTTGAAGCCGCCTTCAATCACGCGAACCGCGACGTCTTCGCGTTCGTCGGCCGCCGCTTCAACGCCGGCCACCAGCATCTCGTAAGTGGGACTGCCCTCTACCACGCCGGGAACAAACACCGCGATCGAGAACGCGACCTCGGGCTCGGCTTCACCGCCGCCGGCGGCAAAAGCCGCGGCCGGTGCGGCGGCGAGCAGAACCAAGGCCGCAGCGAGCCCGAGCAGCACCCGCGAGATCTTCTCGGGCGCCGGGCGCTCGGCAGCGGCCCCCCGGCGGGCAGTGGCCCGACCGGCGAGGCTCTGGGTGGTTCGGGATGCAGTATGCTGTCCGATCTCTCGGGTATATGTCATGAAAAATCCTCCGCTGCAACATCCTACACCCAAGGCGCCGGCTTATTCAATCTTGACCGCGGTAGGTGCTTGTGGTAGCGTTGCAGCCGATTCGCCCGCGGGCCGGGGCGGGAATCCGGGGCCCGGCCCCGGCCCCGGGGGCGCCCGAGAGAGCGCCGCGGCGAGTTGCGTGGGCAAAAGGAAAGGCGTAGGAGAATCGTGAGCGGCGAGGCGAGCATCGATAACGGTATCTATAGGCCCAGCGAACCCTACGTTCTTAGCGTAGACGTCGGCACCTCCTCTATCAAGCTTGGTTGCGTGAGCCTCGAGGGCAGACTGATCTGGTGGGATCGTGAGCGCATTCTCGCGCACCAGCACGATCGCGACCGCTGGTATCCGCAAACCTGGCTGCGCGTGCTGCAGATCATGCTCGACCGGTTGCCTCGCGTTCTGAGCGGCGGAATCGCCGCGGTCGCGGTCAGCGGCCATGGTCCCACGGTGGTGCCGGTGGACGAAGCCGGCGAGCCGCTGTCTCATGCGCTTATGTGGCTCGATACCCACGAGGCGATTCCCACCGGCGGCGAGTCGTATTTCCTTCCCAAGGTCGCGTGGTTTCGAGACGCCCATCCGCACCTGTTTGAGCGAACGCGGCTGTTTCTCTCGTGTCCGGAGTACATCATGTACTTTCTCACCGGCGAGGCGGTTACAATCGCGCAAAGCGAGGAGTTTGCGCGCTACGTCTGGACGCCCGACCAAATCGAAGCGGCCGGTCTCGCCCGCGAGTTGTTTGCACCGTTTGTGTCGATCGGCCGACGCGTGGGGGTGGTGAGCGCGCGCGCGGGTCGGTTTCTTGGGCTCCCCGAGAACGTGCCGGTTGTCGCCGCCGGGCACGACTTTCTCATCAGTTTGCTCGGCACCAAGACCGTTGTTCCGGGGCGCACCTGCGACCGCGCCGGTACCTCCGAAGGCATCAATCATTGCTCGGCGACCCCGGTTGCGGATCCCCAAATTCGCTGCCTGCCGCATGTGGTTCCCGGGCTCTATAATGTGGCCGGAATTCTGTCCTCAACCGGCCGGCTGTTCGAGTGGTTCCGCGGGATTTCGGGTCAGGAAGGGTTGCCGTACGACCAGATGTTGAACGAGATTCGGCGCGTTGCGCACCGCACCGAGAAGCCGTGGTTCTTCCCGTCCATCCACCAGGGCGCCGCCTGGGAGTTTAGTCGTGGGATGTTTATCGAGCTCGGCGCTCAGCACGGCACCGCCGAGATGGGGCGCGCGGTGGTGGACTCCATAGGGTTTGCGGTGCGCGAAGCGGTTGAGATACTCGGCGAGCACGGCTGCCGCATCGAGAGTCTTATGGCGTGCGGAGGCCAAGCCAAGAACGCGGTCTGGAATCAGATGAAGAGCGACATCGTGGGCGTTCCAATAGAGGTGCCGGAGGTAGAGGACGCCGAGCTCGTAGGCGATGCCTGTGCTGCGTTTACCGGTCTCGGCGAGTTCGGTGACGTTGTGGAGGCGGCCGAGGCGCTTGTACGCGTTAAGCAGCGCTACGAGCCGTCGCACGAGGAGCACGAACGCTACACCTCGAGCTACCATACCTATCGCGAGCTGTACGCCCGATTTCGTGATGCTCTGGTGGGGTGCGACCCAGATTGAGTTTTGATTTTGAGTTTTGATTTCAGATCGGCGTCGTAGTATAATTTGGGCATTGGGGGTGTTTCGGTGTACATGTTTGGACCGTTTCTGTTTTTGTTTCCCCTCTTGCTTACGGTGCTTGCCGTGCGCGCCGGTATGAGCTTGTTCTATACCGTCCAACAGCGCCCGGAGCGCAGCTACCTAGACGATGACCCGCTGTACCGCCGCCACAATGGGTATCACGATCCGGCGTTGTATCACCCGGCGGTGCTGCAGTCGCGCGTTTTCAAACTCGCATATAGCCTCGGCGGGCGAGTGACGGTTTCCGACATCGTGATCGAGACCGGGCTCAGCGTTGATGAGGCCGAGAGTCTGCTTCAGAGCCTTGTAGACAACGCGCGCGTGCGGATGGAGGTAGACGACCGCGGGATGCTCACCTACGAGTTTCCCGAGATACAAGCCCGCGCCGAGCGCGAGCGCGGCGGCCCACCTGCCGCCGGCGATAGGGATAGCGATAGCGCCTAAGCGGTGCGTGTAGGCGCTACTCCACGCCGCTGCGTGGCGCGGTGCGCCCGGGACCCGTCTTCGCTTCACCCAAGCTCTCGAGAACCTCGCTATAGGCCTCGCGTACGCGCGTTCGAAGCTGATCGAGCTCCGCGCTCAGGTGCTCGCCGTCGGCCTTGCTGCCGAGCAGGCGGCGGGCTAATGCGCGCTTGGCGAGCTCGTCTTTCGGCACTACATGCACCTGACGGTCCTCAAGGATCTGGAGGAAGTGCTCGATGCGGCGAAGTCGCAGGTAATCGGCGCGCAGCATCTCGTGACGTTCGGGGGTCACGATCTCGTGTCGTTTGAGTTCTTCGAGCGCCTCGAGCGTGTTGGGGCTCAGGATCCGGGGAAAGCGTCGTGCATGCGCAAGCTGCAGTGCCTGCACCAGAAACTCGACGTCACGTATACCGCCTGCTCCGGACTTAACATCGTCGGGTCGGCTGCGCTGCACCGCGGTCTCTCGCAGCTGCGTTACGGAGTCGCACACCGTCGCGGTGCGCGCGCCGAGCGAGATAAGCGCGGGCCGGACGGCTTGCAAAAAACGCTCGCCGACGGCGCGGTTGCCCGCGAGCGGCGTGAGTTTCAACAGCGCCTGGTACTCCCAGTGTTGCGCCGAGCCGTTGTAGTAGCGAACCATTGCCGGCAGCGAATGCACCACCTCGCCGGCGCTGCCGAACGGACGAAGGCGCAGGTCCACCCGGTAGAGGTAACCGTTCTCGGTGTGATCCGAGAGGTCTGCGCGTAGCCGCCGCATCACGCGCGCGAAGGTCGTCTTGTCGCGCTCCGAGGCCGGCGACTCGAGCGGATCAAAGATCGCGAGCAGGTCGATATCGGAGCTGTAGTTGAGTTCGCCTCCGCCGAGCTTCCCAAACGCAAGCACGCAGAAGCGCTCGCGGTCGTCGGGGTCGTGCTCAACCGTCTGCCAGGCGGCCTCGAGTGCGGCGTTCACAATAGCCGAGGCGAGGTTGGTAAGCTCGGTGAAGATCTCCACTTGATCGACCTGCAGGCAGATGTCTCGCGTGCCGATGCGCAGAATCTCGCGCTTTCGAAACTCGCGCAACGCAGCGAGCCAGACGGTGTGATCGGAGACCGAAGCGCGGAGGTGGGCAAGCTCCTCGCGAAGCGTGTCGCGGCTTCTTAGTTTCGATACGATCTTCGGCGTCGTTACCCAGTCGAAGAACTGTGGATTGGAGCTGAGCGTGTCGGCCAGAAACTGACTTCCGGCGAAGATCTTCAGCATCAACTCAAAGCGCTTCGGTTGGAGTAATAGGTCTTGAAAATGGCGTTCGGGCTCCTCGATTCCGGCGACAAACTGTTCCCAGTTGTTCAGCGCCATGTCGGGGTCGGGCGTGCGTGGGAGCAGGTCGGCCGCGAGCACCGCAAGCTCGGCGAACAGATACGCCTGCTCGCGCGGCCCGGCCAGCCGGCGGAGGTTTCCGAGCGCACGCTGGGGGTTTTGAAACCCAAGGCGCGAGAGCACGTTGAGGCGAGCTTCGGCGTGGTCGCTCTCGGCGAGCACCAAGTCGGCGAGACCGGCCGGGACGTCGTGCGGGATGGCGTCGCGGCCGAGCTCGCGCTCCACGAATGCACGGATCAAAGCGGTGGTGGTCTCGAACTCGAGGTGCAGCTGTGCCGCGGGCGAGAGCTCGCCCTTGCCGCTGTAGCCCGCGCGCCGGGCGAGGTGCATGTACTCCATTGAGTCTATCGCGGGGAGAAACAAATCTTGTGCGTTGCCCCGCAGCATCCGCAGCCCGTTGATCACGGTGCGCAGAAACCGGTACGCCTGCACCAACTGCTGCGCTTCTTCGGGCTCTATCGCGCCGGAGTCGGCGAGTCCTCGCAGCGCTTGGTGAATGCCGGGTGTGCGCAGCGCTACGTTGATGCGCCCGTGTATCACCTGCAGAATCTGTACCGTGTACTCGAGGTCAACGAGACCGCCGGGGCTGAACTTCACGTTCGGCCGATCGCCGGCGCCTTTCTCCTTCAGCTGCACCCCGCGCAGCCGTTTAAGCTCGGCACGGTCTATCGAGTCGGAGCCGTACAGCAGCTCGTCGCGCAAGCGCTCTATCTGAGCCCCCAGCCGCTCGTTGCCGCCGATCGGCCGCAGCCGCACCAGTGCGAGCTTCTCGAGATCGCTCGCTTCACCGGAGTAGTAGCGGATGAAACTCGCAACGCTCACCGCGAGGGGCCCCGCGGAGCCGTGCGGACGCAGCCGCAGGTCCACCTGGAAGATTCCTTCGCGTTTGGCGTCTATAAGGCTCACCGCGTCGGAAAAAAGCCGCTCGAAGAACTCGCGGTTGGTGACGCTCTCGTTACCGTCGGTCTCGCCGTCGTCGCTATAGACGAACATCAGCTCGATGTCCGAGGCGTAGCCGAGCGCCTGCCCCCCGAGCTTCCCGAGGCCGAGCACCGCCGAAGGCGCGCGCAGCCCGGCGGCGGTGCGCGGCACGCCGTAGCGCTCCACGAGCTCGCGCCGCGCAAGGCCTACCGCGTTGTTCACCACTACCTCCGCGAGCCTCGTGAGGCGAGAGCTAAGAAAGAAGAAATCGAGCTCGGGATGGAGGATGTGGTCGAGGTCGATAAGATAAGTCTCTTGGTCCTTGAAGTCGTTGAGGATGCGCCGATTTTCATCGATGGTGTCGCCCTCATCGAGGAGCTCGCGCAGGCGTTGATCGAGTTCATCAGGCGGTGTGCTCACGAGACGGTCTTGGCGCGTGCGCGTGAGAACCGGTACGAGCGTTTCGTACTGCAGCCGAATGAAATCCTCCCAGAGAAAATCGCTCGCGCCGAGCAGGCGGGCAAGATCCTTGAGAACTTTGGGATCCGAAAGCAGCGCGGTCTCCTGTGAGTCGTCGGAGTCCGTTCCAACCGGGGGGCGTAGCTTCTGCAGCAGCGTCTCGAAGCGTAGCAGCGCGGTGTAGGGGTCGGGGGCGCGGTCGAGGAAGTAGGTGAACTGCTTGGTGAAGACTGTCGAAAAGCGGACCTGGCGAAGCGTCTCGTCGTCCTGTATTGGTCTTCCACCGGCGTCGAGGAGATCGAACACGTCCTCGATCTGTTCGCCGTGCGTGCGGATCTCGACCTGCTCGATCGAGAGCGCGTGCAGCGCGAGTGCGGTGCTCAGCGAGTACAAGAAGAACGGTGTGTCGGTCGAGAGAACCGTGAGACGCGTGTAGCCGTCGGCGGATTGTCCGAGTCGCACATCTACCGGGTACATTGAGGCCTCGGAGCCCAGCCCGCTGCGCGAAAGCGCGGCTGCCACGTACTCGTTAACGAG